>JAUVDD010000003.1 GCA_030595525.1 Puniceicoccales bacterium | reverse complement strand
TGCTCCTTCTTTTCTGCAGCCGGAGCTTCCTTCTTGGGTTGCTCCTTCTTTTCTACGGCCGGAGCTTCCTTCTTGGGTTGCTCCTTCTTTTCTGCAGCCGGAGCTTCCTTCTTGGGTTGCTCCTTCTTTTCTACGGCCGGAGCTTCCTTCTTGGGTTGCTCCTTCTTTTCTTCTTCGCTCATAATGGTCTACTTAAAAGTTATTTCTTCTGGATACCGACCGTTTTGCGACGTCCCTTACGGGTACGGGCATTGCACTGGGTACGCTGACCACGAACCGGCAGTCCACGACGATGGCGGATGCCACGGTAGCATTGGACGGCCTGCAGGCGCTTCAGATTACCGCTCACCTCTCGGCGCAGGTCACCTTCTACCAAAATGCCTTCTTCTACGATGGCTTCAGAGATTTTATTTAATTGTTCTTCGTCGAGATCCTTGGCACGGACATCAGGATCGAGGCCGGCATCCTTGACCAGTCGGTCAGAGATTGTTGGCCCGATTCCGTAGATATAACGGAGTGCGTAAGGGATCTTTTTGTTTCCGGGAATTTCGACACCCAATAAACGTGGCATAATTTCAGATCGTGTTGATGTTGAAGTATTTTGATAAATTCAACCATCCCCTAATTTGGGATGGCAGAAAAAGAGTTGACGCAATTTAGAAGGGAAAGCCTTGTCAAGACTTTACGAAAAAAAGGGTTCATCCCGGAAGCCCTGGAATTGTCAGGATTTCCGGCTCACCGGAGGTGATAAGAACCGTGTGCTCAAAGTGGGCGGCATCCGAACCGTCGACAGTCAATGCAGTCCAGCCGTCATCCCCCATCAGGATTTTGGATCGTCCCAGGGAAATCATTGGTTCGATCGCCAGGGTCATGCCCGGTCTAAGAAGCTCCCCGCGGTTGCGTGGCCCGAAATTCGGGATTTGTGGAGCCTCGTGCATTGATTTGCCAACGCCATGACCGACAAAGTCGCGAATGATACCGAATCCATGAGGACGGATGTACCGTTCCACGGAGTTGGAAATGGCCCCGACCCGGTTACCCGGACGTGCCTGATCGATCGCAGCCTTCAATGAAGCTTCAGTTACTGATAGCAACTTCTGCTTATCGGCAGATATCTCCCCTACCGGGACAGTTCTCGCATTGTCTCCGATATACCCTTGGAACTCCACACAGACGTCAACCGATACAATATCGCCTTCCTTCAATACCCTTTTCAGGATCCCGATCCCGTGGACGATTTCATCGTTCACAGATAAACAGGTGTGTGCAGGAAAACGCTTGCTTCCGATCCGGTAACCAAAACAGGCACTTCTCGCATCAAATTTATCGAGAAGTTTCCTGCCGGTCTGATCCAGATCGTAGGTGTTGACGCCAGGAGCAACAAGCTTGCAGAGCTCATCAAGAACAGTTGCCGCGATGCGACAGGCTGCCCTCATTATTTTGAGCTCGGACTCGGATTTAATCGGAATCATGAGATGTATCCGAAAACTCCACTCCGGTTAGAGGGTCCCGACCAAAGATCGGGAGGCGCTTTGAGCTGTGTGAAAGAACAAGTTAACGGCCATGAATACAGCCATTAGAAAAAGTAGATACGGAGCAACCAGGCTATGAGACCGGATGCGAACATAACAATAAGCCAACGCCACAGTTTCTTACCTTCTTCAAGACCGACGGTGTCCACCAATTGGCGGGTACGGCCCTGGCTGCGTCCACGAATACGACCCTTTTTGAGGAAGCCGTCGTAGTGACGCTGCAGGAGGTAGGTTTCAATCTGGCGAAGGAAGTCAAGGAGTACCCCGACGATAATCAACAGACCCGTTCCACCGAAGAACTGTGCTGCCTGGTAAGGAACACCCGTGCTGAACAGGACACCATCCGGAAGAATAGCGATCAGGGTCAGGAAGGAAGCACCGGCCAGAGTCAGGCGGGTCATTGTAAAGTCAAGATAGCGGGCGGTAGGTTCACCAGGACGTACTCCCGGAACATAACCACCATACTTCTTCAAATCATCTGCAATCTGTACCGGTTTAAACATAACCGATACCCAGAAATAGCTGAATGCGAAAATCAACAGACCAAAGATAGCGTAGTAGCTGACTTCACCCTTTTGGAAGTAAGCTCCGGAATCACGCAACCAGTCTGCATTGATCGCTGCCCCCAATTGCCCGAAGATGGTCATGAAGAACATCATGATGGCGGAAGCAAAAATGATCGGCATAACACCGGAATAATTGATCTTCAATGGAAGATAACTGCTTTGCCCGCCGAAAACTTTTCGTCCGACAACACGTTTGGCGTACTGCACGGGAATCTTGCGAACAGCCTGGGTCATCATAACGACACTAGCGATCACCAGGAACAGGAACAGCAACATCAGGATACCCTGGGCTGGCCCGAGTTGGGCAGTTTGTCCCACTGGTGCAGTGAACAACTGATAGGTCAAGGCAGCTGCTGCAGGCAGGTCGGCAATAATACCAACAGTAATCAGGATGGAAATACCATTACCAATACCACGGCTGGTGATTTGTTCACCGATCCACATCAGTAGCAATGTACCACTGGTCAGGAAAATCACTGAAGTGACCAGGAACCAGCCCTTATTTACCAGAATGATAGTGCCTGTAAATTCAGCTCCAAACAGGTTGGCCGGATTCTGCAGTGTCAGGACCAAGAGGATGGACTGTACCACACAAATGATGAGTGTCGCGTAACGGGTGTACTGGGACAGTTTCTGCCGACCGACTTCACCTTCCTGCTGGAGGCGTGCCAGAGTCGGAATAACTGCGGTCAGCAACTGGAATACAATGGATGCACTGATGTAGGGCATGATTCCCAACGCGAAGATTGCTCCCCGCAGTAAGGCACCCCCAGTGAACATGTTGTACAATCCCAGCAGACTGCCACCACCCGATTTGCTCTGCGCTTCAAAAAACTCCTGCAGCGGTGTCGGATCCAATCCCGGCAAGGGAATATTGGCTCCCACACGGGCAATAAACAACAGGAACAGCGTGAAGAATATTTTATCACGCAGCTCAGGAATCTTAAAACAGTTGAAGAATGCGGAAATCATGGTGTTAAGCTGGATTTTGGGTTATTCGATCCTTCCAGAGTTCGACACTTATTCAGCGTCGGCTTTGGTTTCCTCGGTTTCCACTGGTTTGTTTAATACAACCGTACCACCTGCTTTTTCAATTTTCTCCTTGGCGCTGGAAGAGAACTTATCAGCTGTCACATTGAGAGCTTTGCTGACTTCGCCTTCGCCAAGAATCTTGATCAAAACACTACTGGTACGTACCAAACCCGCTTTGATGAGCGCATTCCGGTCAACATCGGTTCCCTCGACTCGATCGAGGTCACCCACATTCACTACGGAGTACTCAGTACGGAATTGGAAGTTACTGAAACCACGCTTTGGTAGTTTACGATATAGGGGAACGTGACCGGATTCAAACCCGGGGCGTAATCCGAAACCACTACGGGATTTTTGTCCCTTGTGACCGCGTCCAGATGTTTTACCACGACCGCCACCTTCACCGCGTCCAACGCGTTTACGATCCTTGCGGCCACCACTTTTAATTAAATTATGCAATCTCATGATCTTTTTTCCTTATTGAATCATGTGTTTTCGACTTAGGCTTGGCGCAACGCGCGAATTTGCTCGCGAGTACGCAGTTGCTTCAGTGCATCCAAGGTAGCGAATACCATGGCTGAAGGATTGTTGGAACGCATGCTCTTGCTCAACACGTCCTTGATACCGGCTGCTTCGAGCACTGCACGAACGCCACCACCTGCAACAACACCCGTACCAGGAACGGCCGGACGGAGTAAGATTCGTCCACCATCATGCACACCAATTACTTTGTGAGGGATGGTGTTATTACGAACTGAAATCGGTTCCATATTCTTCCGGGCCTTTTCTGTTCCTTTACGAATACACTCGGGAACTTCCTTGGCCTTGCCATAACCGACGCCTACGTTGCCATTCTGGTCACCTACGACAACAAGTGCCGAGAAACTGAAACGACGTCCACCGGCAACTACCTTGGCGCAACGGTTTATGTGAACCACTTTTTCAAAAAGTGCATCTCCATCATCCTCAACGATCTGCTTTTTAGCAAAGCGGCGACCACCACGGCCACGGCCACGGCCACCGGGACCACCACGGCCACCACGGCCACCACCACCGGGACCACCACGGCACCACCACGGCCACCACGGCCACCACGGCCAACGGGACGCTGTTCGGTCATCGGACGATCAACTGAGCCAATTACAGCGCTTTGACGTTCCTTGGAATCTGGCTTTGAGGCAACAATGTCGCCATCAGTAGCAGCTTCCTCTGTCTTGGGAATGGAAATTTTCGGAGTCTCCACTTCAGGAGTATTGTTTTTTTCTTCTTCGCTCATGGAAATTCTTGTTCCTTAGAATTGAATACCAGCTTCGCGAACGGCTTCCGCGAATACCTTCACCCGACCATGATAGGGACGACCATGACGATCGAAAACCACCTGGCTGATGTTGGCTGCCTTGGCTTTCTCAGCGAATGCCTTACCGAGCTTGGTTGCACTTTCACGATTGGCGCTGAGATTTTCATCTTTCTGTTCCTTGCTCAGTGAAGAGAGTGAAACCAGTGTAGTGCCAGATGCATCGTCAATTGCCTGAGCATATATATGCTTGTTCGTAAACGATACACAAAGACGAGGACGTTCGGCGCTGCCAACGATCTTCTTGCGAATCCGCCAGATACGCTTCTGGCGAAGTGTTAACTTGTGTTTGAGTGATTTCATTATGACTGATTCCTTTATACTTACGGAAGAGGAAGGCTCTTCCTCGCATGATTATCAGATTAACCCGCCTTTTTACCTTCCTTACGACGGACAAAATCGCCTACGATGGTCACACCCTTGCCCTTGTATGGCTCAACTGGGTAGAACTTCTTCACTTGAGCAGCAAACTGCCCGACCATCTGCTTATCATATCCCTGAACTTTTACCTTTGTCTGGTCATCGACCGTTACGGTAAGTCCTTCAGGAATCGGGTGCTTGATCGGATGGGAATATCCCAATGCCAGATCGAGGACCTTGCCCTCGAGGTTGGCTTTGAATCCAACACCGTTAATAATAAGATTTTTTTCAAATCCCTTGGTAACGCCTACAATCATTCCGTTAATGAGACTGCGGGCTGTACCGTACATGGCTTTAGCCAGACGGCTTTTACCTACGGGTTTAACCACCACATTACCATCCTCAACGGCGATGCTGACGACACTTGTCTTGAAAGTACGGCTGTTGGTGCCCTTCGGCCCCTTCACCTCAATGGTGCCACCGTCGATTTTCACTTCAACTTTTTCCGGAATAGCTACCGGAAGTTTTCCAATTCGGCTCATTTTTGTATCCCCTTATTTATTACCAGATGGCACAGATCATTTCGCCACCGACCTTTTCACGTCGGGCATCACGATCCTTGAGAATTCCACGGGAGGTAGTCAGAATACCGACACCCAGACCACCGAGGGTCCGGGGTATCTCCCGTGATTGGAAATATTGGCGTCGTCCGGGTCGGCTGACACGCTTAATGCCGGTCAGGGCAGGTACTTCATCCACATACTTCAAATTTATATGCAGAAACGGCTTGCCATCGTTTTCCACCTTTTCCACAGAACGGATATAACCCTCTTCCTTGAGGATCTCCGCAATACGCAGATGCATTTTGGAGAAGCGGGTATCGCAAGTCTCCTTTCCGGCGCGGTAGGCGTTACGGATAACTGTTACAAAATCACTAATAGGATCAGACATTTGACTCTCCTTTTTCGATACGTGCTAATTAATTACCAGGATGACTTAGTCACTCCAGGGATTTTACCTTGTGAGGCCAGTTCGCGGAACGTAATTCGGCTTACACCATACTTACGCAAGTAAGCGCGTGGTCGACCGGTCACGCTACAGCGATTACGCAAACGAACTGCACTTGAGTTCTTCGGGAGCTTAGTCAGCTTCCGTTGTGCAACATAAAATTCTTCGTCAGAAGTATTCGGATCGGCGAGGGTCTTCTTCAGCTCAGCACGCTTTGCAGCGTATTGGGCAACCATCCGCTCGCGCTTCTTATTCCGTTCAATCATTGCTTTTTTAGCCATTTTTGTCTCCTCAAAATTATGCGTTGGCAGCTTCTTGACTACGTTTGCGGAACGGGATCCCCAACAGTCTCAATAGCTCTTTACCCTCTTCGTCAGTCTTTGCCGTAGTAGTGATACAGATGTCCATTCCAAGTGTGTACTTGTTATGATCACCATGAGCTTCCGGGAAGATGGAGTGATCGGTGACACCCAGTGTGTAGTTTCCATTACCATCCAGACGGTCCTTCACTCCACGAAAGTCACGAATCCCGGGCAATGCCACTGAGATCATGCGGTAGAGGAATTCCCACATCTGGCGACCACGCAAAGTAACCATGACGCCAACGGGCATCCCTTCACGCAATTTGAAGTTACTAATGCTCGTGCGAGCCTTTGTGACAACTGCCTTCTGACCAGCAATGTTGCTGATTTCCTTGGTAATTTCCTGAATCTGTCCTTTTTCAACTTCGGCGCCAAATCCAGTGTTGATGACAATCTTCTCGATACACGGTACCTGATGGATGTTTGTGTATCCGAGATTTTCTTTCAACGCCGGTACTACGGTCTCGTTGTAGAACTGTTGTAAATGTGCTTTTTCCATTTTTATGATGACCTTCTGGTTTCCTCTCCCCGATACCAACCGGGTTGATCTGGACCTGTGACGATCGATTAAATTACTTGTTCTTGGCCCCCGCCTTTTCGTCGTAACGGGATGACAGCATCACGTTGGACAAATGAATTGGGTTTTCACGCTCCACAATCGCACCCTCTGGACTATCCTGGGTTTTCTTTTCGTGGTGTTTCCGCTTGTTAATTCCTTCGACGATAATGCGGTTTTCCCTTGGTTGGACCTGAATAACCTTACCACGGTTACCACGGCTGTTGCCAGCGATCACAACGACTTCGTCGCCTGCTTTGATTATCCGTTTCATTAAAGAACCTCCGGGGCAAGACTGATGATCTTCATGAACTTCTTTTGGCGAAGTTCGCGAGCGATGGGTCCGTATACACGGCTGCCTCTTGGCTGTCCATCCGGCTCGATCAGCACAACTGCATTACTGTCGAAACGCAGGTAACTGCCGTCAGCACGACGAATCGGAGCCCTGGTCCGGACTATGACGGCGCGGCAAACAGTGCCTTTCTTCACGCTGGCATCCGGGGACGAATCCCGAATATGCACGATAATTTCATCTCCAATACCGGCGGTCCGCTTCAGTTGTCCCAGTCGGCGAATCATCTTCGCTTCTTTGGCACCTGTATTGTCGGCTACCTTTACTTTAGAAAGCATTTGAATCATAACGATACTCTCCTAATTTTTGAGTTAACCGATTACCGGAGCCTTCTTCAGGACTTCCAGTACGCGAAAGCGCTTAAGTTTGCTTATCGGGCGGGTTTCCATGATGACCACGCGATCACCTAATTCACATTCGTTGTTTTCGTCGTGGGCGTGAATAACAGTCTTCTTCCTGATCTCCTTCATATAGAGAGCATGGCGAATCTTGTAGTCATAAGTCACCTTGATGGACTTATCCCCCGAGCGGCTGGTCACCGTACCGGTAATGGTCTTACGTTTCTTTCGATCTGACATTGTACAAACTCCTAGAGTGTAATTCTGGAACAATTCCGTTAGGCGGATACAACGGCCTTGCGCTTGGCAGAGGCGGTTGTTTCCAGACGGGCGATATCCCGACGAAGTTCCTTCAGTAAATGTGGTTTATCCAGTTGGCCGGTTTTCTTCTTGAGACGCAGGTCAAGCAGTTCATGACGCATGTCACGGATCTGTTTTTCCAGCTCTACAAGGGATAGCTCAGCTACATCTTTTGCTTTCAAAGGCATTGTATTCGTTCCTCTTATTGCTCCTTGTGAATAAAGCGACAACGGATTGGCAACTTGCCATCAGCCAGTCGCATAGCTTCGCGAGCCTGTGTCAGGCTAACTCCGCTCAATTCGAAAAGAATGACTCCGGGCTTTATGTTGGCGGCCCAGAATTCAACAGTACCCTTCCCTTTACCCTGACGGGTTTCTGCCGGCTTCTTGGTAATCGGCTTGTGGGGGAAGACACGAATCCAGACTTTACCACGACGGCTGAGGTAACGGTTGATGGCAACACGAGCAGCTTCAATTTGAGCTGCGGTCAACAATCCCCGTCCCAATGACTGGATTCCGAATTCACCGAAAGCGAGCGTATCACCGCCCTTAGCGGTGCCGCGATTGCGACGACGCTGAGTCTTCCGGTACTTGGTTCTTGATGGCATTAAAGGCATGGCAATATTCTCCTGTCTTTATAAAATAAATTCAGTTCCGATTAGGTGAGGGCTTTTTCGCCGTCCTCCAGACAGATCCAGCACTTGATGCCGATCTTTCCGTAAACGGTGCGGGCTTCAGCGAATCCATAATCGATATTCGCGCGCAAAGTATGAAGAGGCACAGATCCGGCACGGGCACTTTCGGTACGCGCAATGTCAGCACCACCCAGACGTCCACCAACTTGTAAGCGGACACCCTTGGCTCCCAGGCTCATTGTGGTTTGGACGGCCTTCTTTATGGCACGACGAAAAGAGATTCGACGCTCCAACTGTAAAGAAACGCTCTCGGCAACCAACTGCGCCACGAGGTCTGGCTTCTTTACTTCCTGAATATCGAGCAGAATGTCTTTCTTGATCAACTTGCTCAGGGATTCCTTGATCTTTTCGAGCTCAGTACCCTTACGACCAATAACAATTCCCGGACGAGCCGTGAATACCTTGATGCGGACACGGTTACCCGCACGTTCGATAAAGATACGCGGTACCGCAGCGTAACGGAACTTCTCTCCCAGGTATGCACGAATTTGATAATCTTCCTTCAGATTCTTACCAAACTCCTTCTTGTTCGCAAACCAGCGAGATTGCCAGTCCCGGCGAACTGCCAGACGAAAACCGATCGGATTTACTTTTTGTCCCATAGTAAAATTAGTTGGAGGATTCTGTGAGGGTGATTCTCAGGTGACTGGTGCGCTTCCGGATCGGCTTGGCAGATCCACGGGCAGCAGGCTTGAAGCGTTTAAATGCCGGACCTTCTTCCACAATCGCTTCCTTGATGATCAGATCATCGGAATTCAAATTGTGATTATTCTCAGCATTGGCCACAGCGCTGTGCAAGGTCTTACGCAGGAGGCGTGCAGACTTGCGAGGAATGAATTTAAGCAACTCCAACGCTTCGTTGGCCGGCTTTCCTTTCAGTTCCTTGGCTACTTGACGGGCCTTTTTAGCAGACACCCGGGTATACTTTGTTAAAGATACAACTTCCATGGTTAGCTACTCCTTACTTCTTGTTGTGTGGTTGGTGACCCCTGAATGTACGGGTCTGGGCAAATTCACCCACTCGGTGACCAACCATGTTTTCAGTAACGTGGACCGGGGTAAAGCCCTTGCCATTGTGTACTTCCAAATTCAATCCGACAAATTCCGGGGTGATCTGTGAGCGACGACTCCATGTCTTGATGGGGCGCCGATCATCAGCCGCTTGGGCCTTTTCGATCTTCTTCCAGAGTCCTGGATCTACAAAAAATCCTTTTTTCAGTGAACGAGCCATATTTCTTTAGTTTTTGACCGTTAGTCTTGTGCAATCCTTATTTCTTGATCTTGCGTCCATCGCGACGCACCAGGATGAGTTTGTTAGATGCCTTGTTCTTGCGGCGTGTCGGGAATCCCTTGGAGAGTTGTCCCCACGGGCTGACCGGGTGACCACCACCGGAGGTACGACCTTCACCACCACCCATTGGGTGATCGACAGGATTCATGGCAACACCGCGTACACGTGGGCGACGACCCTTCCAGCGGTTACGACCGGCTTTGCCGATTACAGCATTCCCATGCTCAGAGTTGCCGACTTCACCAATCGTGGCCCGGCATTTTCCATTCACCATACGGATTTCACCGGAGGGCATGCGCAAAGTAGCCATTCCCTTTTCGATGGAAACCATTGTGGCGGCAGCACCAGCAGTGCGGACGAGCTGTGCCTTTGTGTTCGGACGCAGTTCGACGTTGTGCACCTTCATTGCCGGTGGAATAAATTCCAGCGGCATGCTGTTGCCGGGTTTAAATTCTGTTTTACCCGAGGCGTTAACCAACTTGTCACCAGCATTTATCTTGTTAGGTGCAAGAATGTAGCGCTGTTCGCCATCTTCATACTCCACAAGGGCAATATGAGCGGAGCGGTTCGGGTCGTATTCAAAACGGATGACTTCGGCAAATTCATCTATGCGATTGCGACGAAAATCGATCCGGCGATAAAGTTTCTTGTGTCCACCTCCACGGCGCCGACTGGTAATACGGCCATTGTTGTTGCGGCCACCGGTGCGCTTCTTCGATTCGGTCAGTTTCTTGACCGGACGCTCCTTTGACAGGCCTTCCGACTTGACTGCAACGTGGAAACGCTGAGCAGGTGTAATGGGACGTTTGGGAATGATAGCCATGATAATGAACTCCTCTGTAACGGGCTTTATGCCAGTTCGATGGTTGAACCTTCCTTGAGACGAATAATCGCCTTCTTGTAAGCCTGACGGCGGTTAACCGTTCCGCGGCGTTTGCGGTCCATCTTCAGTTTGGCCTTCACGTTGGCTACACGCACATTTGCGACTTCCACACCAAACTGTGCTTCAATAGCCTGTTTGATAGATACGCGGTTGGCTGTACGAGCCACCTTGAAGGTATACTGGTTGGCAAGCGAAGTGGCTTCTGTTGCCTTTTCAGTAATTACATGCTCCAAAATTATTGAATCGCGATGAATCATATTAATTTCCTCCGTTCATACGGGCGAGCAAGCGCTCCATTCCCTTTTCACTAACGATTACCTGGTCGTATGCGCTCAGGTCGAATGCATTAACATCGTCGGCTTCATTGATCTCCACCCGATTGATATTACGGGCGGCCAGGAGTGAGTTGTCAGACCAGCTGTCATCCAAGATGAGCAATTTACCGGCAGGAGCAACCTTGCCCAGAATTTCGTGCATGAGCTTGGTCTTGCGCTCGGCAATTTCCCACTTCTCGATCACCGAAACTTCACCATCAACTACGCGGTCGAACAAAGCACGGGACAATGCCAGCTTCTTCATCTTCTTGTTGATGTGTTGGTTGAAGTCACGCGGTTGTGGACCGTGAGCAACTGAGCCATGATAGTGGTTCGGAGCTACTTTGGAGCCCTGACGCGCTGAACCCGTCCCTTTTTGCCGGAACGGCTTCTTGCCGGTACCGTGCACCGTGGAACGAGTCTTGGTGGAAACAGAGCCTTGGCGTTGATTAGCCTGCACTGAAAGAATTACTTGTTTCAGCGCCTGAAGGCCCTTGTCTCCCTCAAATTCGGGGATTGGGAATTCCTTCTCAGCTGCGCTGGATCCGTCTGAATTGAAAACTTTGAGTTTCATCCTAATGTGTCTCCCTTTGCTTAGGCGCTAATGCGCTTTTTGATAGCCTTGCGGACAAGGATGGTTGATCCGGTCGCACCCGGAACCGATCCCTTTACCAGAATCAGGTTCTTCTCGGGCAAAATCTTAATCACTTTAAGGTTTTGTACCGTACGGCGGTCAGTACCGAAGCGACCCGGCATTTTCTTGCCCTTGATCACCTTGCCCGGCCACTGGCACATACCATAGGAACCACCACGGCGGTGGAACATGGAACCGTGAGAGGCAGGACCACCAGCGAAATGCCAGCGTTTAACCACACCTTGGAAACCACGGCCCTTGGTCGTGCCGATAACATCAACCTTAGCTTCTCCCTCGAAAATTTCGACGGTCAGGTTGCTGCCAGCTTCCTCTTGTGGCTCATCGTCGAGACGAATCTCGCGCAGATGGCGCAGTGAGCTCGTTCCGGCCTTTTTGAAGTGCCCGAGTGCTCCATTACTGGTGTTCTTTTCCTTTTTGGATCCGAAACCAATCTGAATCGCATTGTAACCGTCCGTCTTTTCGCGCTTTACTTGCACGACAGGACATGGACCGGCTTCAATTACGGTTACAGGCACCAATTCCCCAGTCTCTATATAGACTTGGGTCATGCCTACTTTTTTACCTATCAGTGTTGTACTCATTTTTCTAAGCGGCAGACGGGAATGACCCCAGAACTCTGCATTAGAGGTTATATAAAAGATAATTTCGGTCTGCCACAGGAGTTACCCGGCGAATTCCGGGGACTTTCCGTTGCAAAACCGGTTTTCCGGCTAGGGAAATTGGAGAAGAAAGGGGGCTGGATAGCCCCTGTCAAATTAATTGCGGAAAAATCCGCGAAATAGAACAAATTTCCCGAATTAGACGTTAATTGTGATATCAACGCCAGCAGGGAGATTGAGTTTTTTAAGCTCGTCGACTGTTTGTGCAGTCGGTTCGACAATGTCGATCAGGCGTTTGTGAGTCCGTTGCTCAAACTGATCCATGGCCTTTTTGTCCACGAAAGGAGAACGGTTGATAGTTACCTTCTCAATGCGAGTCGGTAGCGGAATCGGACCGGCAACGCGAGCGCCGGAACGCTTAGCAGTGTCGACGATCTCGGTCGCGCTTTGATCAATAATACGGTAATCGTATCCTTGAAGTTTAATGCGGATGCGGGGACCACTCATGTCTCAAATATTTTAATAGTTTGGTTTAAGCGCCTCAGGCACGAGCCGGTGCGCGCGAAGATGTCTTGACGATGTCCTCAAGCATGTTGTTGGGAACAGGTTCAAAGTGACTTGGTTCCATGGAATAAGAGGCACGACCCTTTGATAGGGAACGCACATCTGTGGAATATCCGAACATTTGCTCAAGTGGAACACCTGCGGTAATCTTAGTCAGGTGATTCTTGGTTTCGATTCCTTGAATCACACCACGGCGGCGGTTGATATCACCAACGATATCGCCTTGGAATTCTTCAGGAGTCTCAACTTCCACCTTCATAAGGGGTTCCAACAGTACCGGCTTGGCCTTGGCCATGGCATCGCGAAAGGCGAAAATACCAGCCATCTTGAATGCCATTTCAGAACTGTCGACTTCGTGGAAGGAACCGAAAACGAGACGTATTTTGAAGTCCACAACCGGGAATCCAGCAATGGTACCATTGCGACTGGCTTCCTTGATGCCTTCCTCGGTCGGTTTGACGTATTCCTTTGGAATAACTCCACCAACAATTTCGTTTTTAAACTCGTAACCTTTGCCCGGAGCGAGCGGTTCCATCTTAATTTCTGCGTGACCGTATTGACCACGACCACCAGACTGACGAACGAACTTACCTTTACCATCCGCCGGATGGGTGATGGATTCACGGTAGGCGATCTGCGGTTTACCAACACTTGCTTCAACTTTGAATTCGCGCAGCAATCGGTCACGGATAATGTCCAGATGCAGTTCGCCCATGCCAGCAATAATTGTCTGGCCGGTTTCCTCGTCTGAAGAGACAACGAAAGTCGGGTCTTCTTCAGCAAGGCGCTGCAAAGCAATGGATAGCTTTTCCTGGTCTGCCTTGGAAGCAGGCTCAACATTCATGCTGATAACCGGTTCCGGGAATGTCGGCGGTTCCAGAATGATCTCTGATCCCTTTTCTGCCAAGGTATCGCCAGTGCGAACATTTTTAATGCCAATAATGGCAACGATATCACCGGAATAGGCGCAAGCAATATCCTCACGACGGTCAGCGTGCATCACCATCAGGCGACTGACCCGTTCTGCCCTGCCGGTACGGGCATTGTACAAGGTTGATCCCTTGCGCAAGGTACCACTATAGATGCGGTAAAAGAGCAATTTCCCGACAAAAGGATCGGTAAAGAGTTTGAATGCCAGACCAACTACCTTCTCAGAATCATTCGGTACAACTTCCAACAGTTCTGTCTCGTCCTCCATGGAATGCCCCTGTTGAGCAGTAATTTCCAGCGGACTAGGCAGGTAATTGATAATCGAATTGAGCAGTTTCTGGATTCCCTTGTTTTTGAATGCAGATCCAGGAATAACAGGAATAAAGTGATGGGAAAGTGTTGCCCGGCGAATACCGGTCATGAATTCCTGGTCGGTAATCTCTTCACCTTCCAGATACTTTTCGGCTAAATCATCATCGAAGGCCGCAATATCTTCCAACAGAGACTCACGGTATTCTTCAGCTTGCTCGAGGTATTCCTCAGGAATATCTTCAGTGGAAAAAGTTGAGCCCGTTGTATCGTCCGCACCATAATAGTGAGCTTGCATACGGATCAAATCAATTAATCCCCGGAATTTGTCCTCTGCACCGATTGGCAGGTAAATCGGATGGGCATTTCCACCAAGCTTTTCGCGAATATCATCAACAGCGTTCAGGAAGTCAGCACCGGTGCGGTCCATTTTGTTGATGAAGCAAATCCGGGGTACCCCGTATTTATTCATCTGACGCCAGACTGTTTCCGATTGTGGCTGAACTCCAGCTACTGCACAGAAAACCGCAACCGCACCATCCAGCACCTTCAGGGACCGTTCAACTTCTGCAGTGAAGTCAACGTGTCCGGGGGTGTCGATAATGTTGATTTTATGATCGATACCTTCGTAAGGACCACGCTTGGTTACCCACTCCGTTGTAATGGCAGCTGAGGTAATGGTAATACCACGCTCACGCTCCTGCTCCATCCAGTCGGTCGTTGCTGCACCTTCGTGCACTTCGCCGATCTTGTGGATCTTTCCGGAATAATAAAGGATACGTTCGGTTACAGTGGTTTTTCCCGCATCAATGTGGGCGACAATTCCAATGTTACGTTGAAATTCCAGCGCAACCGCCCGATCGGGCGAATTCGCTGGTGAAATATTTTTCGAATCTATTTTGCTCATTCTTTCCCCCAAGAGAATCTACCAGCGAAGGTGAGCAAAAGCCCGATTAGCCTGAGCCATCCGGTGAGTATCATCTTTTTTCTTCACCACTGAGCCAGTATTGTTGTAGGCATCGGTGAGTTCTGAAGCCAAGTTCTCGTTCATGGAACCACGACGGGAGCGTGCTGCATTGACAAGCCAGCGAAACGCCAGGCTCTGCTGACGATCGAAGCTGATTTCGAGGGGTACTTGATAAGTAGTACCGCCAACACGACGGCTTTTTACTTCAAGCTTCGGGCGGATATTTTCCAAAGCGCCCAAAAGTAGGTCGACAGGATCTCCCTTTCCGACGTTTTCGCTCACTTTTTCGAAGGCACTGTATACAATCGTTTGTGCGATGGACTTTTTGCCGTCCAACATGATCACATTGATCAGTTGGCTGACGAGTGGGCTGTTATACCGGGGATCCGGGGTGTGTTCGCGTTTATCTGCTCTGCGGCGACGTGACATGGTATTCCTTTAAAATAGTTAAATTGATCAACTCTTGGGCCGCTTGACACCATACTTGGACCGACTGCGGCGACGTTTGTCGACACCAGTGCAATCCAGGGTACCACGCACAATATGGTAACGCACACCCGGAAGGTCTTTCACACGACCACCGCGAACGAGAACAACACTGTGTTCCTGTAAGCTGTGGCCTTCGTCCGGAATGTAGGCAATCACTTCATATCCGCTTGTTAAACGGACCTTCGCCACTTTTCGGATGGCGGAATTCGGTTTTTTAGGCGTACGGGTCATGACCTGAGTGCAGACTCCGCGGCGGAAAGGATTCTTGCGCAAAGCCGGAGACTTGCTCTTCACTTTCATTGAAGTGCGTGGCTTGCGGACAAGTTGATTGATCGTTGGCATAACTGTGGTTTCGATTTTAGAAAAGGCGGTGAACGTAGAGGTTTGGATTTGGACGGCAAGTTTTTTTTAGAAAGAAACTGCCTTTAAAGAAAACAGATGCCGATTGCCTTTGTTACCGGGCAACCGGCATCGCGTGAAATTTCGCGTAACCGGCTTACCCGGCGTCGGCTTCTCCCTCCTGCTCTTCCTCGGTCACAGGGACCGGAGCAAGTGTGTTAATTTTCAGATGACGGTACATCGGTAATCCGGTACCGGCAGGAATCAAGTGACCCATGATCACGTTTTCCTTGAAGCCTTCCAGTTTGTCGATTTTACCGAGTGTGGAAGCATCCGTAAGAACTCGTGTTGTTTCCTGGAAGGAAGCAGCCGAGATGAAACTTTCCGTCTCAACGGAGGACTTGGTAATGCCAAGCAGGATCGGTTCGCCTTCCCCAGGTTGACCACCAGCCTCGGTGATTCTTTCATTTTCCTGAATGAAGGTTTCCTTGTCAATTTGCTCACCCCAGAAGAATTCGCTATCGCCCGGCTCAGTTATCCGAACCTTGCGTAACATCTGGGAAACAATCAGCTCGATGTGCTTGTCATTAATAGTAACACCCTGCAGACGGTAGACCTTCTGGATTTCCGACAAGAGGTATTCCTGGACAGCATTTGGCCCGAGAATCTCGAGGATTTCGTGTGGATCAGCGGCCCCTTCAGTGAGATGCTGTCCTTTATAGACGACATCCCCAACCTGAACAATGATGTGCTTGCCGTGCGGAATAAGGTGTTCCTCTTCCTGCCCGGATTCCTGATCGGTCACAACGAGGCGCTTTTTACCACGAATCGTTCCGTTCATGGAAACAACACCGTCGATCTTAGCCATATCGGTGGCTTCCTTCGGACGACGTGCCTCGAACAACTCGGCAACACGTGGCAAACCACCCGTGATATCCTGGGTCTTGGAGGCCTGACGCGGAGTCTTGGCTAGCAAGGAACCACCTTCAATCTCATCACCATCGACAACCGATACGGTAGCACCAGTCGGAATAGCATAGGTGGCCAGCATCTTGGATGAATCCTTCGGATCAACCACTTCAATCTGTGGAGCCAAGTCTTCCTTGTGCTCAATAACAACTGTAGCAATCCGGCCGGAGGATGGATCAATTTCGCGTTTTACAGTGACCCCGGGGATCATGTCGTTAAAGCGAATTATCCCGGACTTCTCTGAAAGAATCGGCACATTGAATGGATCCCACTGGGCAAGCTTTGTGCCTTCTTCGATGGAGTCTCCATCATTAACGGCCAATACAGCACCGGCAGGGATGTTGTAAGTCTCAAGCTCCTTCTCGTTGTCATCAATAATTGCGACCTGACCGGTCTTATTGAGAACAACCCGTGAAGCTCCACCACCCACTTCAACAAGACGCAGGCCAGTGAATTTGACGATACCGGAATTCTTGACTTCAATATCAGCCGACTGGGCCAGGGCAGAAGCGATACCACCAATGTGGAAGGTACGCATTGTCAACTGGGTACCCGGTTCACCGATGGATTGGGCAGCGATGATCCCGACAGAAGTTCCGATCTCGACGAGAGCGTTGGTAGCCGGATTGATGCCGTACGCCTGCGCAGTCAAGCTGCTGCGGTGGGCATGGGTCAACGGAGACATCACCTTGACTCGTTCAATACCCAATTCATCGATACGCGCGGCAATCTCCTTGGTAACCATCTTACCGGCAGCGAGAACAATTTCGTCAGGATCGATTGGATTGCGGACATCCAGCGAGATACACCGACCAATGATACGTTCACGAAGCGGTACGATTACCTCGTCACCTTCATAAATTGCGAACTTCCAGATACCATCACGGTTACCGTCATCATTGCCGGTAATAATAATATCCATGGCCACATCACAGAGCTTACGGGTCAGGTAACCAGCGTCAGCCGTCTTAAGAGCGGTATCGGCCAGCCCTTTACGAGCACCGTGGGTGGAAATGAAGTATTCCAGAACGCTCAAGCCTTCACGGAAGGAAGATAGAATTGGTCGCTCAATAATTTCGCCGGATGGTTTAGCCATCAGACCACGAGTACCACACAACTGGCGAACCTGCTGCTTGTTACCACGAGCTCCGGAATCCATCATGAGGAAAACAGGATTAACTTCCTTCTTACCGTCATTGTTTTGCAGGTGCTCGAAAACCGCCTGGGCAATTTCATCAGTGGCCTGGGTCCAAACATCGACAACCTTGTTGTATCGCTCACCACCAGTAATAATACCCTTGCGGTACTGGTTGGCCACTTCCTTGATTTTGCCACGGGCACGGGCAACAATCTCGGTTTTCTCCGGAGGAATGATCATGTCTTCCATCCCGATCGAGATACCTGCCATCGTGGCGATCGAGAAACCGACCTCCTTCAGGCGATCAAGCACGAGAATGGATTCTTCACGACCGGATACCTGATAAGTGGTATTGATCAGCTCTCCAAGTTTCTTCTTGGCAACAGGGAAATTAATGAAGCCCAGGGCTTCCGTCCAGATTTCACTGAAAATCACTCGACCAGGAGTGGTCTGGATCATCTTCTTCTTGGAATTCCCGTAACTGGTACTTCTCCCGTAGTCTGGATTCTCAAGACGAATCCAGTCATGTTTGTTGATGACGCCATCAGCTTCTGCCATCATAACTTCCTCAAAGGAGGCAAACATTGGAACATGTTGGCCTTCGGCGGGTTGCTCACGTGGCTCAATTGTCAGGTAGTACGCTCCAAGAACAATATCCTGGGACGGAGTCAAAATCGGGTCACCGCTGGATGGCGAGAAGATGTTGTTCGTACTCATCATCAACAGCTTGGCTTCCAGGATGGCCTCCAAACTCAATGGTACGTGAACCGCCATTTGGTCACCATCGAAGTCAGCATTATATGCAGCACAAACCAATGGGTGCAGGCGAATGGCATCCCCTTCGATCAGGGTTGGCTCAAATGCCTGAATGGAAAGACGGTGAAGTGTCGGTGCACGATTCAGTAGAACCGGGTGGCCTTTGGTGACTTCTTCGAGGATATCCCAAACTTCCGGGGAACGTTTCTCGATCATCTTGCGGGCACCCCTGACGGTGTGGACAAATCCCAATTCCTTCAAACGGCGAATGATGAACGGTTCAAATAGAACCAATGCCATCTTCTTGGGCAAACCACACTGATGCAGTTTCAGCTCCGGACCAATAACGATAACCGAACGACCAGAGTAATCCACGCGCTTACCAAGCAGGTTTTGACGGAACCGGCCCTGCTTGCCCTTCAGCATGTCGCTAAGGGACTTTAAAGGACGATTGCCAGCACCGGTAACGGCACGGCCGTGGCGGCCATTGTCGAATAAGGCATCAACAGCTTCCTGAAGCATCCGCTTTTCATTGTGGATGATCACATCAGGAGTCTTGAGAAGAAGCAGGTTCTTCAAGCGGTTGTTCCGGTTGATAACGCGGCGGTAAAGGTCGTTCAGATCGGAAGTAGCGAAACGGCCACCTTCCAGAGGTACCAACGGACGCAAATCCGGTGGGATTACCGGCAGAACTTCCAGGACCATCCATTCCGGACGAGATTCCGAATGGATAAAGCCCTGAATAACCTTAAGCCGCTTTGAAAGCTTCTTTTTGATCTGCTTGGACCGTGTGTTGTGCATCTGCTCATGGAGCTCATCCACTACAGACGGCAGTTCCATGTGCTCAAGTATCTTGCGGATTGCACCGGCACCCATTTCAGCCTCGAAAGAATCAAATCCATATTCATCGATGGCTGCCTGATGCTCTTGCTCGTTCAGTAACTGGCGCTGTTCAAGAGGTGTCTTACCTGGATCTACAACGACGTAGTTTTCGTAGTAGATAACCCGTTCGAGGTTACGTGCGGTCAAGTCAAGCAGCAGACCCAAACGGCTCGGCATACTTTTCAGGAACCAAATATGGGAACAGGGAACTGCCAGTTCAATATGGCCCATGCGCTCACGGCGCACACGGCTCACTGTCACTTCCACACCACAACGGTCACAGATGACACCCTTGTACTTGATGCGCTTGTATTTACCGCAGGCACATTCGTAATCCCTTACAGGACCGAAAATACGCTGACAGAACAAGCCACCCGGTTCGGGCTTGAAGGTTCGGTAGTTGATAGTCTCCGGATTCTTTACCTCTCCTCGGGACCAACTGCGGATGGCATCCGGTGAGGCAATAGTAATGGAGACCTGGTCAAAGGATTTGTCTTTCTCAAATCCTAGAAGGTCGCGGGCTTCGCGTGTCTGAAGTTCGTCACTCATAGCAATTTTGTGAAATTAATTTCGAATTCAATCAGTTAGCGAATGCGGATGCCAAAGGATCCTGATCGCCCAGTTTAATATCAAGGCAGAGACTCTGCATTTCCTTCATCAATACGTTGAAGGATTGCGGTGTTCCTGCCTGCAGACTATTGTCTCCCTTGACAAGGGATTCGTAGATCTTGGTCCGTCCCGCTACATCGTCGGATTTGACCGTCAGAAGTTCCTGCAAGGTGTAGGCAGCCCCATATGCTTCAAGGGCCCAAACCTCCATCTCACCGAAACGCTGGCCACCGTACTGAGCCTTACCACCAAGCGGCTGCTGGGTGATTAAGCTGTAAGGACCAACCGCACGGGCGTGAATTTTGTCGGCCACGAGGTGATTGAGCTTCAACATATATGTGTAGCCAACAACCACTTCCTGATCCAGACGTTTACCAGTGCGTCCATCGTAAAGGAAGCTCTTACCGGTACCAGGCAGATTGGCGTCCTGGAGGTATTCCTTGATCTGCTCTTCCTGAATACCGTCGAACACCGGTGTGGCGATCTTGATACCCAGCCTCTTACAAGCAAACCCGAGGTGACATTCCAAAACCTGTCCGACGTTCATTCGGCTCGGAACCCCAAGAGGATTCAAGCAAATGTCTATAGAAGAACCATCTTCCAAGTATGGCATGTCCTCAATTGGAACAACCTTGGCGACAACACCCTTGTTCCCGTGACGACCAGCCATCTTGTCACCAACTTGGATCTTACGCTTGGTAGCGATGTAGACCTTAACGTTTTTGACAGTTCCCTGATCGATGTCATCTCCGGACTCAACAGCTTCAATCTTCCGTTCCTGCTCTGTTTCCAGCTCTTCGAACTTACTCTTGAAGCTATCGATGATCTCCATGATCTTGATTCGTACTGGAGACGGATCGATTTCAATGGATTTATAAACCGATGCCAGCTTACGCAGCAAGGTCTTGGTGATCTTGCGGTTTGCGGGAATAATGATTTCACCGGATTCACCATTGATCACATCCAAAGGAATCTTTTCGCCGAGGAGGATATTGGAAAGGCTTTCCGTCAAGGATTCGCGGAGGCGATCCATCTGGGTCCTGTATTCCTCGTTGATCTTCTTGATTTGACGGCGGCGATCCGATGCAGACAGCTTTTCGGTTTCACCGTCGACCCGACTGGAGACCTTGACGTCCATGATGATACCGGTTGAGCCGGACGGGACCAGCAGGGAAGTATCTTTAACGTCAGCAGCCTTCTCACCGAAAATCGCCCGGAGGAGTTTTTCTTCCGGAGCCAATTCAGTCTCACTCTTCGGAGTAATCTTACCAACAAGAATATCACCTGGCTTAACTTCCGCACCAACGCGGATGACACCATCGTGATTCAAGTTCTTGAGAGCTTCTTCACCCACATTCGGAATATCACGGGTGATTTCTTCCGGCCCAAGTTTGGTATCACGGGCGGTTACCTCGAATTCCTCAATATGAATGGAGGTGTAAACGTCATCCTTCAGGAGGCGCTCACTAATAAGGATGGCATC
>JAUVDD010000234.1 GCA_030595525.1 Puniceicoccales bacterium | reverse complement strand
TGGCAACGGTCTCGGTGACAGAACCGGCCCCGGAAACGGTTCCTGCGTTAACGCAGCTGAAAGCTGAAAAAGGACAGAAATGAAATTCAGGCCAGTAGTATTTTTACTATGCCTCCCAATGATGGTATTCGCGCTTCCAATCAGCGCGAATACTTCATCTGGGTTATCGAGTGAGGAATCCGCCTCGCTCCAGCTCATGCGGGAAGAAGAGAAGTTGGCATATGACGTGTATTGCCACATGTACGACCTGTACAAGGATCGCCCCTTCTCGAATATCTCATCCGCAGAGCAACGCCATATTAACTCCGTTCTCGAGTTGATGGGAAACTATAAGGTGGAGGACAAAGGCAATCCCAAACCGGGAAAATTCAATAATCCCAAGCTGCAGGCCCTGTATGATGGGTTAATTGAGCTGGGTGAGTCTTCCCGCGAGATGGCTTTTGTTGTCGGTGTCATTATCGAGGAAGTCGATATCGCCGACCTGGACGAATCCTTGAAATCCACTGACAATGAGGACCTTACCCGGGTTTTTAAGAACCTGCTGGATGGTTCCTACCGTCACCTGAACGCTTTTCAATCCGGACTGAAAAGGTTGTCGAGTGACCCAGAAGCCTCTCACAAAAAGGCAATGGATTCACTCCAGAAGCTAATTGGTCCAGCTTCTTGACCTAGACACAACCACATGGTTTCGTGTCGGCATGGTCCTTGAAGAGGAGGTAACGGATGAAGCATTGATGCTCGAGCTGACTAATGGCAACGAACAGGCATTTTCCCAACTGTTCACCCGCTGGAAAGCTCCCTTGATCAGTTACTTCTACCGTTCAACGAATGATTATCATCGCTCAGAAGATATGGCCCTCATTGTCGCTTCTCGGGTCTATGCCGCACGTAATTCCTACAAGGTTGTTTCAAAGTTTTCCACCTGGCTGTTCCGGATCGCACAAAATCTCCTTCGGGACGAATACAGGAAAGCCAAGAAAAAGAAGGAAGAAGTATTCCATCCGGAACTGCATTATGAAATTCCCGTTCAGACCAACGCACACTCTCTCTCCGATATGGAGGAATGGCTGGCTCATGCCATTGCTGAACTTAAACCCCAGGAGAGAAGCCTCGTTTTGCTGGTCTATCAGCAGGACTTTACACCATCCGAAGCTGCTGAAGTATTAAATATCAAACCCAATCACGCACGTGTCCTGCTGCACAAGGCACGTTCTTATCTTTCAGAAAAATTCAAAAATCATGAACAAGGATAATGATTTCCGACAAATAGAGGCTCTGCTCAGCGGACGGATCAAGCAACCGTCCCCGCGGTTCGAGGAAGCGCTTCGGCAAATCCCTGCACAGGGTAATTCATCAAAACAGGTAACATCCTGGACGGGATTCCTGAAAATCGCTGGTATAGCTGCTGCTGTTTCGCTGATTGTCTGGACCGGCGTCGACCTGAACTTGAGCTCCGAGGTTCCTTCAGCTGAAACCATCCTGCAGAGTGATCCGGATCTGTTGACCCTTTTCTCCTTGTCCAACGACCTTGATATGGCCGACACACTCCTCTCTGAGGACAACCTGCTCGCCTTGGATTACCTCACTTCCATGCCGTAATGATCATGAAAAACCTCCACACATTCATTTTGATTCTTTTAATCTCTTCCTCTCTTGGGCTTGCCCAAAAAAGTGGAAAAGGTCCAGGCAGTGGCATGGGCGCTCAGCACGGAAAGCCCATTAACACTGATGAACAAACTTACAAAATGTCCAATTTGAGCAGTTTTCTCTCCATGTCCGATGCCCAACTTGAACGCATGGAGAATGCCATTCGCGAAATCCGGGAAATGTCACCGGAAGAGAGGGAAGCCCTCCGCGGCAAGCTTGATGACTATACCAATATGCCGAAACGACAAAGGGATTCAATGAATAAGGCATGGGGTATGTTGGATCAGAAAATCAAGGATGCCTGGCGCGAATATGTTGATAGCCTCGAAAAAGAGGGATTGGATGAACTCAGGGACAAGATGGATAAACTATCCCAAAGCGATCGCTTAGAGTACAGAATGAATCTCCTTAAGGAAAAAGGTCTGATCAATAAGGAATAGTTCCTTTCTCTTGCCGTTTCAGATTCACGCCAACAAATTAGAAATCATGGAGAACTCCATGTTCAGTTCGGAGTCCGAGGTCCGCGATTATGAATGCGATATGCAGGGAATCGTGAACAATTCGGTTTATCAGAACTATCTTGAGCACGCCCGTCACCTGTTCCTGCGGTCCAAGGGCATCGATTTTGCAGAAATCACGGAAATGGGTATCTACTTTATCGTCACACGAATCGAGATTGATTATAAATTTCCTTTGCGTCCGGGAAACCGGTTCCGGGTGGATGTCCGCATGGAACGCGTTACCCGTGTTCGCTTCGCGTTTTTCCAGGAAATAACCTGCCTGGACAATGAGAAGTTGTGTATCAAGGCAAAGGTCATGGGTGCCGCCATGAATCCTGAAGGTCGGCCAATTTATCCACACGTACTCGAAAAGTTGTTTCCGGATTTGTCATAGGAAGACAGGCAGGATCCCTGTCAGAGCCTTTTCGCTGGCGGAATTTTACAATCCGCTGTACAGTCTACACATGCAAAAAATTACGCGTTACTTTTTTCCGGGATTGCTGACCGCTGCCACTGTCGTTTGCGGATTCTTCTGGTTAAAGGAAGAGGTAACGTCGCAAATCTACCGGCAAAAACTGGAAACACTGGCGATTGAATACGCGGACTTGGCTGAACAGTACAACCATGCCGTCCGGCAGTCCGCCGTAACCGAACTCGAGGTGACGGACGACTCGGTAACGGTCCTCGTTAGAACGATCGATGGATCAATCCGTCGGATCGACACGTCTTTCAATCCACAAAAGGAAATCTTCATCGACTACATTGTCGGCAATGGACGTATCTGGATTCGCCGGTTGTTTGATCAGTCTACCCCGCCCGAAGCTGGATTGGTCATCGATCCGATCTGGGAAAAAGTTGACTGGAAAGATGCCGAATTGAAGTACGGAAAAGTTATTTATCGTTCTCTGGAACCAGGTATCTGGTCGATTCAGGTAAGCGGAAATGGATCCCTCAGTTTGGAACCGTCAACGGGTTCCCATCCGGATGAGTTGGCCTTTGCCCCGACGATTCGTTCATACGAGGAAATCCAGCTGTCACTTGATCAGGAAGTAAAATCGATTTCCTGGCGCGACATCTGCGACTACTGTACTTCTGCACTTAATTGAAAAACCTGATCATATTCTGCGATTGCCACATTCCAATCGTATTTACCCACGACGGTATTTGGTAGGGCAGGTTGGCGCCAGGTACCCGATTGCAGGAGATGATATATTTTCTCCACAAGATCCGAATACTCAGAATATAAAAGTTCCTGAGAGTTAAGATGTTCAGGATAGGCTAATCGGTTCGGTAGCAGAACATGGCATCCACAGTAAATTGCTTCAACCACGCTCCCACCAAAGAAATCGTGAATTGCCGTGACGGGCACTATATCCGCCTGCCAGAGCCACCGGCCATATTCCTGGTAATCCTCTACAGGGCCATCCTGGATGATTCGATTACCCAGCAAATTTCGCACAGACGCAAGCTCTGGAGGGTCATTCGCTCCACGCTCTCCTAGCAGGGCCACATCAAAATCGACTCCCCTGTTGCGCAAGTCCAATAATAACTGCAAAAACTCACCGGGACATTTGTCATACTCCCAAC
>JAUVDD010000340.1 GCA_030595525.1 Puniceicoccales bacterium | reverse complement strand
GTATTAAAGTGGATGGTCCATATAAGAGTGACCACTACAGATATTAGGATTTTTCCGCCGGGGTGTATTTTACTAACGGTCTAAAAATAAGTGAAAAAAGTTCTTGCCTGGCTTGATTTTTCTTAAAACCTAACGGTGTTATGCGTATACAAACTGTATTGGTAGTTGAAGATGAAACGATGTTCCGCGAGTTCCTTGTAGGATGGTTAAAAAAGGAAGGATATGAAGTTGTCGGGGAGGGCAGGACCCTGGCGGAGGCCGAGCGATTAAGCCGAACGACTCAAATGGATTTGGTGTTGCTGGACATGGATCTGCCGGACGGCGAAGGCCTGAGTTACGTTGAACGCCAGATGGAGCGACGTCCAACAACGAGGATTTTGGTACTTACCGCCCATGTTTCAAACTATCCGGTAATAAAGCTGAAGCGCAGTGGAGTAATGGGCGTGTTGGATAAAGGGGAGACGGACGGGACTGAATTACGAAAAGCGTTCCAAGCGGTTTCCACCTGGCGTACATACTATTCGGAAAGTGTGGAGCGGTCATTCCGTGAAATGGTTCATGAGCCCTCCTCTTTTTATAAAACCCTGTCACCTCGGGAAGAGGAAATCCTCAAGGAGTTTGGCAGGGGCTTAAGCAATCAACAAATATCCAGTAAGATGGGAATTTCGGAGGCCACCGTACAGGGACATCGTCGCAACGTCATGGCCAAGACAGGTGTTCGAAGCACGCCCGAATTGATTATCTGGGCCATTCAAAACGGATTTGTCATAGGAAAGCAGATTGGCCGGATGAATCCAGTTGGGAGCGGACAGGCATAAATATGGGCTAATCGAGGTTAGAGTTGTCATTGCTCCGCAATTCGGGCAAGGATGCTGGACCGTTTTAAACGCATCCCTACACAACTATGACATCCCCCGATCTTAATAAACAAATAGAGAACATTTTACCCGGAATACTTGCCCTGAGGCATGATTTACACCAGCATCCGGAGCTTGCATACGAAGAACACAGGACCGCCGCCAAAGTTCTTGAATACCTTTCGGATATCGAGGGTCTTCACCTCCGGAAGGAAATCGGGAGGACTGGATTAGTCATTACGGTCGGAGAGGAGTTAAAGGGACCATGTGTCGCATTGCGGGCGGATATGGATGCGCTCCCCATCGAGGAATGCAGCGGTGTCGAATGGACATCATTAATTTCCGGGAAAATGCATGCCTGTGGCCACGACGGCCATACATCGATGTTGGCCGGGGCGGTCCGGATCGTTGCCGGAATGAAGGATCGATTGGACGGGCCGGTGAAATTCCTCTTTCAACCAGCGGAGGAGGGCGGTGCCGGAGCGGATGCCATGTGCAAGGACGGCGCACTTGAAAATCCTTCGGTTGATGCGGTATTTGGATTGCATAATAATTTGCCGGATCCAGCCATGAAAATTGGCCCGATTGCCTATGTTCCCGGAGCAGCTATGGCTGGTACAGGAAATTTCGATATACGAATTGTGGGAAGAGGTGGCCATGCGGCATTTCCGCACACCACAATCGATCCGATTTACGTGGGATCCAGTATAGTGGACCAGATTCAGGGAATCGTTGCCCGTAATATTGATCCACTTATTCCAGCGGTAGTATCCGTGACAAAATTCCATGCAGGTACGGCATACAATATCATTCCGGAAACCGCGCATATTTGTGGAACCATCCGTGCCCTGGACAGTGCCGTGCTGGAAAGATTGCGTGATTTGCTGATACTCCGGGCTGAGGAAGTGGCCAAAGCCCACGGAGCAACTGCGGAAGTGGAATGCGAATTATCCTATCCTGTTCTGGTCAATAATCCCCGTGCAGAGGCCTGCTTTATTGATATTTTGAAGGAAATCGGTGATTTGGATTCTCTTGTTCAAGAGAAGCCTATTATGGGTGGTGAGGATTTTGCCTTTTTCTGCCTGAAGGTCCCTTCCTTCTTCTATTTCCTGCCATCATGTCCTGTGGGTGAGGAGAGCAATCCTGTGTGTCATCATCCTTCATTTGATTTTAATGATGACTTATTGCCAACGGGGATTCGTTTGCATGTGGAAACAGCCACACGTTTCGCAAGTTTGTGGAAAGCGTGAGCCAGACTTGACTTTACACGATCTCTACGGAAGCGTTCCGAATTATGGCTGGACTCGGTAAAATGATGAAGCAAATGGCAAAGCTGCAGAAGAAAATGACAGCTTTGCAGGATGAATTGGCTCTACAGGAGATGGAAGTTTCCAGTGGCGGTGGCGCAGTGACCGTTACGGTATCCCTGCAGTCGGAAATCAAGGGAATCAAACTTGATCCGGAATTCCTCAAGGAGGATTTGTCCATTATTGAAGAAACGCTTCAGGAAGCTGTCAGCGATGCCTTGAAGCAAGCATCTGAGAAAAGCGAGTCGGCAATGTCGGCATTGACCGCTGAGTTCCAGGTGCCGGGTATGCCCGGGATGTAAAAGGTCTTTCAGATGTCGGACGCATTTGAACAACTTCAACAGTGCCTGAAGCGATTGCCTGGATTGGGATATCGTTCAGCTGAACGGCTTGCCTTGCATTTGGTGGTGGAGTGTCCGGAAAGCTGTGAGGATTTGCAGTCATCCCTGGAAGTCGCACGGAAGGCTGTTCATGCCTGCCCGACATGTGGGAATCTTTGCGAGGATCATCTTTGTGCCATTTGTTTGGATCAATCCCGGAATAGATCGGTACTTTGTGTAGTTGAATCGGTAACTGACCTGCGGTCGATGGAGCGAGCGGGTGCCTATCGTGGATTGTACCATGTCTTGCATGGGAAGCTATCACCGATACACGGTGTTGGGCCGGAGCAGTTGAATCTGGAAAGCCTGGAAAACCGGGTTGGCGAGGGAGACATCGGGGAGGTTATTCTTGCATTATCCAATGACATAGAAGGAGAGGCTACTTGCCATTTTATCCAGGAAGAAAGCTTCCGCGGGCTCGAAATCAAAGTGAGTAGAATCGGATTTGGACTGCCAAGTG
>JAUVDD010000140.1 GCA_030595525.1 Puniceicoccales bacterium | reverse complement strand
AAATACTAACCCACAGTTTCCTCATCAAGCACTGGAAATCACAAATATGAGTATATCTATCGAAAAGGTTGTACCAGCCGAGGAATTGCTTGTTCGCGATAACATTCTAAAACTGTTGGACACCACAGATCTCTCATATTTCTCGAGGGCAGTCAGGGAATCAGGATTGTATGAGAGTTTAAGCAACGAACCATCGATCACTGTTTTTGCACCTATCGATCAGGCATTCAACGATTTGGGTGCAGATCGCTTGAAAGATCTTTTCAATGAGGCTCATCGGGATGAGCTGAAACAACTTGTTCTTCGCCATGTCGTTCCGGATCGATTGTCCTCCTCCCAGCTCTACCAAATAAATTCCATTTCAACACTTGGACACATCAGCTTTGTCGTAAATGCCGAGAACGGAAAATTGCATATTGGCGGATCCAGAACTTTACTGAAGGATATATCAGGGAGCAATGGCACAGCTCATGTAATTCGTGACATCCTGGACCTGGGACATCCAACTGATCCGCAACCGAACAGTCTTCATTTATCACATAATCATTCCCATCAATGAACATACTGAAACAACCACTGGTTCACTTCCTGCTCCTGGGTCTATTTTTATTTATAGCCTATTCCTGGTTTGGAAATGACTCAGATTTCGATTTCGCAAGTCAGGAGATTGTGATTACGCCCGGACGAATAGAAACCTTGGCTGAGAACTTTAAGAAAGTTTGGCAGCGAGATCCCTCCGACTCGGAACTTGAAGGTCTAATCGAAGAATTCATTCGGGAAGAAATCTACTACAGGGAAGCTTTGGCCATAGGGCTTGATCGGGACGACACGATTATTCGACGCCGCCTGCAACAGAAGATGGAGTTCATAACTGACGATCTCTCTGATCAGCTTATTCCTGATGAAGCAGATTTGCAGGAATTTCTTAATAAAAACTTGGATGTTTATATCCGCGAGTCGAAGTTCACTTTCCAACAGGTCTATCTCGATCCAAGTAAAAGAATAGGGACGATAGAACAAGACACCAATGCCCTACTCCTGAAACTGAACGGACTTTCCGACCCAATTGGAAATGAAATGCTAGGCGACCGAATTATGTTGGACTACCGATACAATTCAGTGAGCGAATCAGAAATTAGGCGTTTGTTTGGACAGGAATTTTCAACCTCACTTGCTTCCTTAAAGACAGGCAAATGGATGGGTCCTGTAAATTCTGGATACGGAATCCATCTCGTGTACATTGCCGAAAAAACTGAATCAACGGTTCCCGAACTAGCGGACGTCAAGGAAGCTGTTATGCGTGATTGGCAATCCACCAATCGACGTGAAACCAACGAGAAGTTCTTTATTGCGCTCAGGCAGCGCTACACGGTTACAATCGAGCAATAAAATGGAGTACAGTAGTATCAATACGAGCAGCCAGTGGACTGGTAAGCTCCTTCTTCTTTCCATTTTTGTTCTACTCCCTTGGTTTGTTGGGGCCCATGAATCTCGCCCCGCCTATCTGGAACTGTCGCAAACGGGAGAAGAATCCTACGATGTAATCTGGAAGATTCCAGCCAAGGGTCCAGGGCAACGATTATCCCTTAACCTGAGATTCTCGAAGGAAATTCAGTACAGCTCGCTCCCAACAACTACCTATATCAATGCAGCACATGTAGAGCGTAGCTCCATAAAACGCGAAGGCGGTTTAATTGGCACCGAGATCTACATCGAGGGATTGAGCAGAACAATGACGGACGCGCTTGTACGGGTTGAACGTCTTGATGGCACTACCCAAACAACCCGCCTCTCTCCAGATAAGCCCTCCTTCGTAATTCAAGAAACGCCTGGTTCATGGGACGTTTCCAAAACCTATACGATATTAGGTGTTCAACATATTTTTGGCGGAATCGACCACCTGCTGTTTGTAACATGTCTCCTTCTCGTCGCAGGGACGGGGCGTAAGCTTCTTGTAACCATCACAGGATTTACTCTCGCTCATTCAGTCACCCTCGCAATGGCAACTCTGGATATTCTTCGGCTTCCCATTCCGCCAGTCGAAGCTGTCATTGCGTTAAGCGTCGTCTTTTTGGCTACTGAAATCGCTCGCGGTGACAAGAAGGGATTAACCTATCGCTATCCAGTTGCAGTATCCATTTCCTTTGGGCTGTTGCACGGTTTCGGATTTGCCGCAGTCCTCAACGAAATCGGACTACCGCAGAGTGATCTTCCATTAGCACTGCTATTTTTCAATGTCGGTGTGGAAGTTGGACAGCTACTGTTTATAGCGATCCTGATTTTTGCTTTCAGAATTCTTACGATCTCGGCGAAGCGGATTCCAAGAGGATCTTTTCAATCAGCAATTTCCATTAAACGGGCGGAGCTATTGGCAACCTACGCAATTGGTGCAGTTGCCTCCTTCTGGCTGTTACAAAGAGTGTTGGGATTCTGGGCGTGATTCCTGATGCAAGGATTGACGCGAACCACAAGATGTTGTTTGGCTTCAATTCTTCTTTGTAAGGGCTTGAGCAGTTTGGATGCCAACTAGCCTGGCGACCGTGATTGCAATAAACATCTGTCCCAAGAATGCCTCAGCGGTTGCCAATCCACGGGCAGAATTGCTGATCGGGAAAATATCCCCATATCCAAGCGTCGTTATGGTAACCAGGCTGAAGTAAAGAGACCGGAATGAGCCAGCCATGCTTGTGGCAACCAATTCTCCCTCAAGGCCAGTATCACCAGGTATATTGAAAGACCCGGGCTGGACGATATCGACTACTCCATATGCCAGTGCCCAAATCAGGGCGATCAGAAGATAAGAACACAGGGCAGAATATATCGTGTGTATTGTAACCGTTCTGCATACAAAAAGGTAACGGACAAGGGACACCGTAAAGAAAGCCAGCACCACGATCACGATCAAATGATGTGCAACTAACAGTGCCTGAACCTGCCACCATATATGCAAGGCATGCAGGATAACCGCTAGTACACTTAGGCCAATCACAGCGTAAAGGATTCGCCGGCTTTTTGCGATGCTGATGGCACCCAATAGCACCCAGCCAAATACGATTAGATATATTAACTGCGCCAACAGTGGAAATGGTCGAATGATCATCTCATCGATTATCGGGATACAAAAAAAGACCGCTGCCAAGGTGATGAAGAGATGCTTGAAGTGACTCTCATTCAACCTACCCAGCTCACTGCCATCAAAAGGCTTTTTTTCCATTCTTCTCAAGATCCTCAATCGTTGGGCACACGGAAAATGACCGCATAGATTACCGGAAGAATCACCATCGTCATGACAGAGCCTACAATGAGACCGAAGATAATGGTGATTGCCATAGCCACGAAAAAGGCATCAACGAAAAGAGGAAGCATGCCAAGGGCTGTTGTGGCCGCTGCCATTGACACCGGTCGCAAACGACTGGTGCCCGAATTCAGGATAGCTTCCAGGGGTGGAAATCCTTGTCGGTTTTGCTCGTTTATTTCATCGACGAGAACAATGGCATTCTTGATCATCATCCCAACCAGACTCAGGAATCCAAGAATGGCCATAAAGTTGAACGGCTGGTCAAAGAGCAAAAGCCCAGCCGCCACTCCTATTAGAATAAGGGGTACACACAGCCAGATCACCAAGGGTTGACGTAGGGAGTTGAATAAAAGAATGGTCATCAATATCATCGCGCCAATAAAAGTGGGAATAGATCCTACAAGGGACGCCTTGGCGCGACCAGAATCTTCATACTCCCCTCCCCACTCCAGATTGTATCCCTCAGGCAGGTCGATTTCAGCGAATTTCTTTTGGACGGATTCCAGCAAGTCGCTTGAAGTTCCAGTGCTGGGATCCGCAAAGATGGAAAGGGCTCTCCTGCGATCCCGGCGATAAATAATTTCATCTTCGAAGTTCGTCTCGTAACCGCTCACAATCTGACCCAAGGGTACACTTTTTTGAGCAACCGGACTCCATATGAGAAGATTGCCCAGGCTTGAAATGTCTGTACTCTGAGATTCGTCAGCCTTCAGGATGATGGGAAGTAGCAAGTCATCTTCCCTGTATACTCCAACAGTCAGGCCGGAGAATCCCTGCTTAATCACATTGGCAATATCCGGCTTGGTGATTCCCAGGAGACTGGCCTGTTCCTCAAGCACTTGTGGCCGCACTACCTTCACACGCTGGCGCCAGTTGGTAGTAATTGCCTTAGCGTCCGGTTCAGAACGAATAATGGCTAATCCTTGCTGCTCCAGATCCCTGAGCACATCCGGATCGTCGCCATAGAAACGAGGCTCGATCTTACCCTTGGAACCAGGACCCAGTTCGAATTTGTATCCATATATCTGTGCATCAGGAAATTCGGCGGCAATTTCAATATCTATTTTATGTATGAGTGCATCGATTGTCTTTGCATCTTCAACATCCACCAGGAAGTGAGCATAGGCACCATTTGCCTTCTCCGGGCCGTAGGTAAGCAGGAATCGCAATCCCCCCTTCCCTATGATCGAAGTAACGTTCGTGACCTTCTCTTCCCCAAGAAGAAAACTCTCCAACTTTCTGGCCTCAACGGTGGTTTGATCGATATGGGTACCCTGAGGCAACCATAAGTCCACCATGAATTGAGGGCGCGTTGAGGGAGGGAAAAATGAATTCTTAACGAATCCGAATCCCCAGACAGACACCAGAAAGGCAATTCCAACGGCACCAAGAGTCACCCAACGGAAGCGAATGCAAACTTCAAGTAAACGCCTGTAGCCATTGTAGAACATGGAATCGTACGGATCTTCCACTTCAGTAGCACTTGCTGCTTTCTTTGACTGCTTCAGAAAAATTATGCCCAGTAGTGGAGTGATCGCTACAGCTGTAATCCAACTCAAAGTCAAGGAAACCAGGATGACTTGAAACAGTGAACGACAGAACTCACCTGTTTTGTCATTGGATGTCCCGATGGCAGCAAAAGCGAGGATGGCGATCGCAGTTGCCCCCAATAAGGGAATTGCCGTTTTACTTACGACCTCTATAGCCGCCTTGGTGGCATTCTCTCCTTTCTCAATGCGGACCAGCATTCCATCCACGACCACAATCGCATTATCAACCAGCATACCCAATGCAATGATCAAGGCGCCAAGGGATATTCGCTCCAACGCGACACCCATTGGGGCAAGAAAAATAAAGGAACCCAGAATAGTGACAACCAGGATAAATCCGATCAACAGGCCACTTCTCAAGCCCATGAAGAGCAGTAAAACCGCAATAACAATGGCCACTGCTTCAAGCAGGCTGACAATGAAGTTAT
>JAUVDD010000401.1 GCA_030595525.1 Puniceicoccales bacterium | reverse complement strand
ATTAAATGACGAGACTCCAGAATTGCTTGTTTTCTTTCCCATGGTCTTTCCGAAGATTTGGTCCACATCTCGAGTATCCATGGACGGTCTTCAAAACTCCGTCTGGCAGTCATAATCAAAGTATTATCCTTTGCACAAACGAGTGCCGGATAAGTCAGGTTCTCACCAAATTCCTGATAATCGGTCCATTCTGAGGCATCATTCGGTCGGACTGATTTCCTATACCTGAATGGATGATGATGAGAATAAAACAGAATGTGCAAATATCCTTCCCCATCTATCGTCAAGGCCGGCCCGCCATGGTTATCCTGTGCCTCCCCGATTGTATAAGTCTCAGACCAGCTTCCAGTTGTCTTGTCTAATGTCCTGACCCGCACTCGAAAGCCCTCCGCCGGGGAATCTAGCCATGCAACATGGACCTTGTTTTCATAGGATACAATCTTCGGAGATTCCACATAGGCAGTGGCCCGACCCGATCCTTCTGCAGACAATAAAAACCGGTCCTGGGAGGCTTCGAGCCCCTTTGTTCCAGCGGTTGAAGTAAGAATTATCGCTAAGAAAAGTGAGACTGTGTATTGAATTCGCATAATAAAGAAAGATGAGATTGTACGGCTATTTTTGTGCATTTCCCCATCCTGTAACAGCATGTTCTCTGTTTACCGTCCAACAACTTGGGCATTACAGCACCCGCAGGTGCGATTCATCACTCCTCTGATGATGATCGCATGGATGCTCAATCCGAAGGAGCTTGAACTAATGGGCTCTGACCGTTCCATTAGGAACCCTCATTTCCGATTTTGCTCCAACAAATCACCTGTCCCAAATTCCACACGAAACAAATATGATCCTTAGTCCACTTGATACCGGAATTATCGTCATCTATTTCATCGCCATGCTCGGAATTGGCCTGGCAGTGATGCGCCGCGCCTCAAAAAACCTGGATTCCTATTTTCTTGGAGGACACTCCATGCCGTGGTGGGTGCTCGGGCTGTCCAATGCATCCGCGATGTGGGATATCACAGGAACTATGTGGCTGGTCTATAATCTCTATGTTTACGGGATGAAAGGAACCTGGCTCCCTTGGCTCTGGCCGACGTTCAATCAAGTCCTCCTGATGGTCTATCTGGCCAGCTGGATCCGGCGGTCAAAAGTGCTAACTGGGGCAGAATGGATGTCCACGCGATTTGCCAGCAAGGTCGGTGGAGAGCTTTCGCGCTCAATAATTGTCGTTTTCGCACTCATCAGTGTAGTTGCCTTCATAGCCTACGCATTTCAGGGAATCGGGAAGTTCTCTGCCGTATTCCTGCCATGGGATTTGTCGCCCAATACCTATGCCATAATTGTCATGAGTATCACCGCTATTTATGTGCTGATGGGAGGCATGCTAAGCGTGGTCTACACGGATTTGGCGCAATTCTTTATCATGCTGGTATGTGCCATTATCCTGGCCGCCATCGCCATAGTCCAGGTCCCCGCATCAGAAATTGCGGCGATAGTTCCCGAGGGATGGGGCAACCTGTTTTTCGGATGGGAACTGAACATGGACTGGTCGGAGCTGATCCCTGCCCTCAATGATAATATTTCAGCGGATGGGTACTCGTTGTTTGGGCTCTTCTTTATGGCCATGCTGTGCAAGGGACTCCTGGTTTCGATTGCCGGTCCAGCCCCGAACTACGATATGCAACGCGTTCTGGCAGCACGTTCCCCGAAGGAAGCCAGTATGATGAGCGGCCTTGTCTCGGCGGCCTTGTTCCCAAGATGGATACTGATCGCTGCGATCACATTGATCGGCCTGAAATTCCTCGGGCCAAAATTCGCCAACCTTGACCCCGCATTCATCACAGCTGATGGCATGGTCGACTTTGAAATGGTTTTGCCATTCGTCATCAGGGAGTTTGTCCCGGTCGGACTGATGGGACTGCTTCTCGCAGGTTTGCTGGCCGCGTTCATGTCCACCTTCTCTGCCACCCTCAATGCTGGTGGTGCTTATCTGGTCAATGATTTGTATAAGCGGTATCTTAAAAAAGATGCTTCACCACGCCACTACGTGGTAGCCAGTTATGGTTGTCAGATCCTGATCCTGGCCATCGGTTTTATTATCGGATTTAATCTGTCTTCCGTTAATCAGATTACCCAGTGGATCGTGAACGGCCTATGGGGCGGATATACAGCAGCTAACATCCTGAAATGGCATTGGTGGCGCCTGAACGGCCATGGTTATTTCTGGGGCATGCTGGTTGGTATTCTAGCAGCCATTTTGATACCCGTTGTCTTCTTGCCGGAATCCAACAGCCTATTGGACCTGATCCGGGCATTTCCGATCATCTTCGGAGCTTCATTAATTGCCTGTGTTGCCGGTAGCCTGCTCACACAACCAGAGGATGATTCCGTTCTCAAGAAATTCTACAGCACGGTTCGCCCATGGGGATTCTGGGGACCTGTCCATGATCAAGTCGTCAGCGAAAACCCGGACTTTCAGGCTGGCAGTTTCGCCAAGGACGCCACCAACACGGTGGTCGCCATTATTTGGCAGATTCCGCTCTGGACAATTCCTGTATTCGCGATTTTCCGTAATATGAAAGGATTGTGGATTTCCATTCTCGTACTCGTCATCACCACTGCCTTCCTGAAATTCAAGTGGTTCGACAAGTT
>JAUVDD010000252.1 GCA_030595525.1 Puniceicoccales bacterium | reverse complement strand
ATTGACCGTTTGGCCGATGAGGGATTACGCTTCACGGACGCCTATGCCACTTGTCATGTGTGCTCTCCTTCACGGGCAAGTATCTTGACCGGTAAATACCCGGCACGACTCAAGCTGACCGACTGGTTGACAGGACGGAGGGAGTTCCCCTTCCAGAGGTTGAGTAACGCGTTTATTAATCAGGCTCTTCCACACGAGGAGATCACTTTGGCTGAAGTATTAAAACAGAATGGCTATCGCACAGCTCAGTTGGGAAAGTGGCATCTGGGAGAAAATGAGATGGGCCCACTTACCCAGGGGTTCGACATTCAGATTCCGCAGAACTGGTACAGGGGTTGGCCCAAGGCTGGCTACCATGCACCGTTTCAACTGGATGGTCTGGGGGGCAAGGAAGGGGATTATCTGACTGATCGTCTCACGGACAAGGCGCTGGCCTTTATCCAAGGCAACAAGGATAAGCCGTTCTTCCTATATCTGTCTCACTTCGCCGTGCATGATCCAATTCAGGGGCGTGCCGACCTGGTTGCAAAGTATGAGAAGAAGAGGGCACAGCTCCCGCCGGATGAGAAGCCATTCGTTCTGGAAGGTAATCCGGATGCTTCTGAAGTTATCACGCCCGGGCAACTGGATAAGATGATCCACGAGGATAATTATGCAGACTACCGGGTACTTCCCAAGCAGATGGTGAAGATCAAGCAGCGACAGGATAATCCGCAGTTTGCGGCCATGGTGGAAAGTGTTGATGAAAGTCTTGGACGAGTCATCGGGAAATTGGAATCCCTTGGCATCAGCGAGAACACAATCATCATCTTCACATCGGACAATGGGGGGATGGCAGGAGCCAACTTTGGGCGACCCAATCGGGTTGTTTCTCCCACGAAACTGGATGCTGCCTATTCAACCTCCAACCTGCCACTGCGTGGCGCCAAAGGATGGATGTATGAAGGTGGCATACGGGTACCGTTGATAATTAAGTGGCCCGGAAGGGGCGTGCCGGGTTCTGTTAGCGACGTTCCTGTGACTGGAACGGATTATTATCCAACGATTCTCGATATGGTTGGAATCCCGAAGATTCCTGACCAGCATGCGGATGGAGTCAGTCTGGCGCCGTTGTTTAATAAATCAGGTACGATCGACCGCGATGCCATCTATTGGCATTTCCCCCACTACAGTAATCACGGGATGCAAAGTCCCGGTGCTGCCATCCGTTCAGGCACGTACAAGCTGCTTGAGTATTTTGAAAATGGTACCGTTCAGTTATTTGATCTGGAATCGGATCTTGGTGAAGAAAACAACTTGGCCGAGACACGACCAGAGGTTGCCAATAAGTTGCTTAGAAAGCTGCACCAATGGTATAAGGAAGTTGATGCTGAAATGATGCCTCCCAATCCCGGTTTTGATGCAAAGGCTACCGTATCCAGTGCGGCTATTAGCAAATAAAGATTTAAGTGTATGAGTCATAACGAAAAAGCATCATTAAAAAGCATCGCGGAGAAATTCGGCATTTCGGTATCGACCGTATCGCGTGTGCTTAGTGGAAAGGCTCGCCAATACAGGATCAGTACGAAAACAGAGGAGCTTGTGCGTGAAGAGGCGGACAGGTTGGGCTTTTCTCCGAACCAGATTGCCAGCTCATTGCGACTGAAACGCACGCGTACCCTCGGATTACTCATTCCTGATATTTCCAATTCCTTTTTTGCCAGCGTGGCTCGATCGGTTGAGGTGGAGGCAAGGAAACGCGGATACTCCATCATCCTGGCGGATTCACAGGAAAACGAAAAAATCGAGCAGGAGACAATCCGCCTGTTGAAGAGCAGAAATATCGATGGCTTGATCGTTGCTCCAGTTGGCCAAATCAGCGAGCACTTGGAGAAACTTCACAAGGGAGGATTACCAGTGGTTCTTCTTGATCGTTATTTCCCCAATACGGATTTGCCCTTCGTAACCAGTGATAACTACAAGGGAGCTTTTGAGGCAACGGAGTACCTGATACTAAAGGGACATGAGAAGATTGCCTGTGTGGGAGGATTACCCGATACATCCACTTGTATCGATCGCAGGAAGGGATATCGTGATGCCATGGAGAAGCATGGTCGTTCGCTTGATGAGTCCATGATTGTCGGCGATGACTTTGGCGAAGAGAATGGCTACATTGAGAGCAAGCTTCTCTTGCAGAGAAACAAGAAGCCAACGGCAATTTTCACCTTGGGAAACCTGAACGCTTTTGGTGCGATGCGGGCTATTGTCGAGGAAGGGCTCTCTATTCCGGATGATATTTCCCTAATCTCCTTTGACGATTATGTTCACTCCGCCTTCCTCGCAACGCCACTTACTGCAGTGGGACAACAGATGGAAGCAATCGGGCAGTTTGCAGTGAAATTACTCTACAACCAATTAGATTCCGCGAGCACGGCGAAATCAAAAGGCATTTCCCTGGCCACTCAATTTAACGAGCGGGCCTCAGTGAAGGATTTAACCCCAAACAAATAAACAGAAGGATATAGATTATGTTCATACTATCAAGTTACGCACTGGCTGTCATATTCACGGTCATCACGATGTTGTGCTGGGGCTCCTGGGCAAATACCCAGAAGCTGGCAGCCAAAAACTGGCGCTTCGAACTGTTCTACTGGGACTATGTAATCGGCGTATTGGTTCTATCACTACTCTTTGCTTTTACTCTTGGAAGCGTTGGTGACCAGGGACGCAGTTTCCTCGCAGACTTACAGCAAGCCGATATGTCCAGCATCGGTAGTGCCCTGATCGGTGGGATTATATTCAATGCTGCGAATATCCTCCTAGTGGCAGCCATTGCCATCGCAGGCATGTCCGTGGCCTTCCCTATTGGGATCGGTATCGCCCTGATCCTGGGCGTCGTGGTGAATTACATTGGTGCACCACAAGGTGACGCGGTTCTTCTTTTTACGGGCGTTGGTTTCATTGCAATTGCGATCATTGTGGATGCAATTGCCTATAGTAAATTGTCGGAAATTAAAGAGAAGGTCTCCACCAAGGGGATCGTCATATCGGTTGTAGCCGGCGTATTGATGGCATTGTTTTATCGATTCGTTGCTGCTTCCATGTCAGCAGATTTCGTGACTCCAGTAGCCGGTAAACTGACAAACTACACAGCCTGTGTAATATTCGCTGTTGGAATCCTATTGAGCAATTTCATCTTCAATACGATCTTCATGAAGAAGCCAGTTGAAGGTGAGCCTGTCACATACAAACAATATTTCGCAGGGAATTTCAAAACTCACCTCACAGGTATCCTTGGTGGTATCATCTGGTGCGTAGGTATGTCATTCAGTATCATTGCCGCCGGTAAGGCTGGATACGCCATTTCCTACGGACTGGGGCAGGGCGCTACGCTTGTTGCAGCACTCTGGGGTGTCTTTATCTGGAAGGAATTCAAGGGAGCATCCAAGACCGTCAATATATTGCTTGGTGTGATGTTTGCCTGTTTTGTAATCGGTATCGCCCTGATTATTCGGGCTGGCACCTGATTTATTTCCATAACTTATTCAAGGAGATTGAAATGTCTAAGATTGTAGTAGTTGGAAGTTCGAACACCGACATGGTGATAAAATCGGAGCACTTGCCT
>JAUVDD010000150.1 GCA_030595525.1 Puniceicoccales bacterium | reverse complement strand
GAATCGCCCGTTCAATTTCCGAGTATCTGAACCGGACCAGCGAACGCTTGAAATCAGACTTTTTCATCGATCCTGACTTGGTTGAAGCAGTCGGATTGGCCCATGATCTGGGACATCCCCCATTCGGTCATATTGGAGAACGTAAGTTAAACGAGTTGATGGCAGAATTCGGCGGATTTGAAGGAAATGCTCAAACGTTGAGAATTCTTACTGAACTAATTTACGCGCGTCCGGAAAAGCCGTCTGGAATGAAACCTACCCGGGCCTTTCTTGACGGAATATTGAAATACAAGGCTCTTCACGTAGAGTGCTGTTCTGAAGTGGGCGGAAATATTGAGTACCCGGATAATCATTTTCTTTATGATGATCAGGCTGCCGTTCGCGAGTTTGTGTTCCAGGGATATGATATTGCTTCACATAATCCCGAAGAGCTGAACGGGCTGAAGAGCATCGAATGTCAGATCATGGACTGGGCAGACGATACGGCCTACTCACTTCATGATATCGTGGACGGTATCAAGGCGCGGTTCATAACTCCCGATTCCCTTTATGCCTGGAGTGATTCTCAAAACGATTTGACCAGTTATCAACAGCAGACATTGGAGGATCTTGTATCGGAAATCCGCAGCGGTGGTTATGAGCCAAGGACGAGTCTGCGTATTGGTGAATTCATTCAAGCGTGCCGATTACTGCCAAATGATTCCCCTCTGGCACCCATTTCCAATCGTCATCGTTTTAAACTGGAAATCGATAAAAAGGTGCATGAAGTCTGCTCACTACATAAACGGATCGCTTTCGATTTGATTTTCAAGTCTGCACCACTTCAGCAAATAGAGTTCAAGGGTGGTTATTTGTTAACCCGCTTGTTCGAGGCCTACAAGGAACACTTGCTGGATGGAAATCCAAAGCCACTTCGGATTTTACCCGATCCAATGAATCATTGGATCAACCGTGAATCAGATGACCGTATCAAGCGCCGACTTCTTTGTGATTATTTGGCAACACTTACCGACGGACAGGCAATACGTGCATATAAAAGACTTTTTGAGCCGGGATTTGGCACACTGATGGACCTGTATTAATTCAAGTTAACCACCTAACTGATAGATATGGTATACCTACTCCTCATCTCTATTATATTCTTCTATCTCGCCTACCGATACTTTGGGTCCTTCATGGACCGCCGATGCGGCATCGATAAACAGCGACAGACACCTGCCCACACTGTTAATGATGGCGTTGATTATGTCCCCACTCGCGCTTCAATTCTTTTTGGACACCACTTTTCCTCGATTGCGGGTGCTGGTCCCATTGTTGGTCCAATTCTTGCCGCGATGTATTTTGGGTGGGGACCAACGTGGCTCTGGATCCTGATTGGCGCGGCTTTCGTCGGTGGATTGCATGACTATGGAGCGGCGTTTATTTCCACCCGGACTGGCGGAAAATCCATAGCTGAAGCAATGAGATCGATTGTTGGTCAAAGAACAGGACGCTTGTTCGCACTCTTTGTCCTTTTTGCACTGTTATATGTTATCATCGTTTTTCTTGACCTGACTGCGACAACCTTCAGCAACACTCCGGAAGTGGCCACCGCATCCACCTGGTTTATCCTTGTAGCAGTGATCTTCGGCCTGGTTTTGACGAAAAGTAAAATGTCTTTCCTGGCAAAGATAGCCATCTTTGTTCCGGTCACCTATGCAGGCCTGGCGATTGGCCACTTTTTTCCCGCACCAGCTCTTTCCTCGAATGTCTGGGCAGTTCTAATTATCATCTACTGTTTTGTCGCAGCAATTTTACCTGTTCAGGTGTTGCTGCAACCACGGGATTTTCTTTCCTCCACTTTCCTATATGTTCTGATGGGTGCTGGTTTTCTGGGAGTTCTTTTTTCAAGGGAATCCATTCAGATTGAAATGTTCACTTCATGGAATCCCCAGGATGTCGGTGCCCTGGTTCCCGTTTTGTTTATTACCGTTGCTTGTGGTGCCTGTAGTGGTTTTCACAGCATCGTTAGCAGTGGTACTACATCCAAACAACTGGATAACGAGACGGATATCCGCAAAGTCAACTATGGTGGTATGCTTGTTGAAGGTGTCCTGGCTGTTTTTGCCATGGGCACCATTGCAATTCTGTCGGAAGCTGATCGAACTGCTGCAGGAACACCCGTGGCCATATTCGCTGCCGGTGCGGGCAGGTTCATGAGCTCGATCGGTTTGCCACAACCGTTGGCTGTTGAATTTAGTTTGCTTGCAGTCAGCACCTTCCTGTTGACCACACTCGATACTTGCACCCGGCTCAGCCGGTTTATTCTGGAAGAATTCCTACAGACACGGTCACAGAAAACCCGATGGTTTGGGACTGCAGCTGTACTGGTTTTGCCGACAGTTGCCGTGTTTCAAACCATTAACGGGATGCCCGCGTGGAAAGCTATCTGGCCACTGTTTGGTGCAACCAATCAGCTGATGGCCGCCATGGCGCTTCTCACTTTTCTCGTTTTCCTTAAAAACAAGAGGATCAAATACGGATTCATTATTCCAGCAGTTGTTGTCATGGTCATCATGCCTTTGCTGGCTCTTACAATGATGACCTATGATTCGGGACTCGACTTGATGCTTAGGGGAATTGCTCTTTCCATGCTCCTTCTAGGCGGGTTCGTTACTTTTATGTCCATTCGGTACGTCCTTCAGACAAAATAAATTATTTCCGCACTCTTAACTTTACTTTTTGACCTAACGAACCTTATTTAAGGAAATAATTAGGAAAACAGATGGAAAAACCACTGCACAAGAACGAGAACATTAAGGCGGAGAGCAACAATCTTCGGGGAACGCTGGTGGAGTCACTGAATGATCCAACCAGAGGTGACATATCAGCAGACGACTCCCAACTGACGAAATTCCATGGAATCTATCTGCAGGATGACCGAGACGAACGATCAGAGCGCCGAAAGAAGAAATTGGACAAGGCATACAGCTTCATGCTCCGCGTGCGGGTACCGGGAGGCATCACTACCCCAGAGCAATGGTTGCAGATGGATTCACTGGCAGACCGTTATGGAAACGGCACAATGAAACTGACCACCCGTCAGGCTTACCAGCTGCACGGCGTTCTAAAGCACAATTTGAAAAAGACTGTGCAAGGTATTGATGCGGTAATGATGGACACACTGGCGGCCTGTGGAGATGTGAATCGTAACGTCATGTGCAATCCAAATCCCCATGCCAGTGAAGTGCACGAAGAGGTTCTACAACTGGCTCAAGCACTTTCCGATCATTTAACCCCTGCCACACGGGCCTATCATGAGATATGGCTGGATGAGGAACGAGTTGCTGGTGGAGAGGAAGAAATCGAACCGATCTATGGGAAGACATATTTGCCTCGCAAGTTCAAGATAGTGATAGCCGTTCCCCCTAGTAACGATGTCGATATTTTTGCACATGACCTTGGTTTAATTGCCATTGTCTCAAATGGTGAAATCACTGGATACAACATTACAGTCGGTGGAGGAATGGGCATGTCTCATAATAAACCGGAAACTCATCCATGCCTTGCACAGGTACTGGGATACTGCACTCCTGACCAGGTAGTGGACATCGCCGAGAAGATAGTGACCGTACAGCGGGACTTCGGTGATCGCACCAACCGGGCGCATGCACGTCTGAAATACACGATTAAGGATCGAGGCTTGGACTGGTTTCGTAAGGAAGTTGAATCGCGGCTCGGGTACCCTCTTGATGAAGGAAAACCATTTTCATTTGAAGATACAGGCGATCGTTATGGTTGGGTGAAGGGCGTGGATAACAAATGGCACCTGACTCTTTTTATTCAGAACGGTCGTATTAAGGACTATCAGGACCTGCCTCTCAGGACCGGACTTCGGGAAATCGCTAAAATCCATAAGGGAGATTTCAGATTAACTTGTAATCAAAATCTCATCATTGGCAGCATTTCAGACGAAGCAAAACCTGTCATAGAAAACCTGATACAGGAGTACGGATTGAGTGCTGGCCTATCGAGTAGCGGATTACGTCTTAATTCCATGGCCTGCGTTGCTTTACCGACCTGTGGATTGTCTCTTGCCGAGTCCGAACGGTATTTGCCGGACTTGATTACCGAATTGGAAGAAGTAGTCGAAGCAGCAGGATTACGCGATGATGCCATTGTCATACGCATGACTGGTTGCCCGAATGGTTGCGCCCGGCCCTACCTTGGGGAGGTTGGGTTGGTCGGCAAAGCACCTGGTAAGTACAATATTTACCTGGGCGCTGGATTTGATGGCGCCAGATTGAATCGCCTGTATAAAATCTCGGTGAAATCCGAAGAGATACGCAGCGAGCTTGAACCGATCATCCAACGCTATGCCAAGGAGCGAAGTGATGGTGAACGCTTCGGTAATTTTTGTGTACGGACCGGGATTGTAACTCCGTGGCAACCGGGTGAAAATTACCACGAACCGATGGTGAATTAAGGCTATCGCGACGTAAGGTTGCTCGCTACATTTATGCTAGACAACTCCGTGCGACAACATGGCCTGGGCCACGCGCAGGAATCCTCCAATATTCGCTCCATCCACATAGTTTCCTGGCTTGCTGAACTTTTTGGAATAGTGAACACAGGTACCGTGGATGTTGGACATGGTTTCCTTCAATTTTTCATCCACTTCGTTAAAAGTCCAGGTTGCCAAGGCCGCATTCTGTTGCATTTCAAGGGCAGATACTGCCACCCCACCCGCATTGGCTGCTTTACCCGGTCCAAACAGGATCTTCTTTTTAAGGAACAGGTGAATCGCCTCTGGCGTGGATGGCATGTTGGCGCCTTCGCTCACAGCTATGCAGCCGTTTTCAATGAGGATTTTCGCATCGTCACCATTGAGTTCGTTTTGAGTAGCACAAGGCAACGCAACATCACATGGAATGGTCCATATGCTGGCTTTCTTGCTGGAAATGAAC
>JAUVDD010000142.1 GCA_030595525.1 Puniceicoccales bacterium | reverse complement strand
AAACCGAGCCTAAAACCTCCTCGCCAGACTCTGGAATGGTGGTTGATACGTCGATGACCGGCCCGATACCGGATTCCCTTTTGGTTGAAGATCGCGCCAGTGCTTCTGGTACAGATTCGCTTACTGCCACAACTGATCCAGGGAAAAGCAGCACTGGATGTGATCCGTGCATTGCCCGATGGAACGGAAACCTTTGCCAATACTTTCCTGGCTTTGGAAGAAGCAACAAAGATTGTTGGTGGCCCGTGGGGTAAAGTTGGTCACCTGACCGGCGTGAACGACCACCCTGAGCTGCGCAAGGCCCATCTGGAAGTCCTCCCAAAGGCATCGGCCTTCTTTGCGGAAATCCCGCTCGATCAGGCCTTGTACAGCAAATTGAAGAATTTTGCTTCTAATCCGGCTGTTGCAGATCTGGATCCGGTAGAGAAGCGCTTCGTTGAGGAAAATATCAAGGATTTCGAGGATGCCGGTGCAGACTTGGATGAGCCGACACGCAATCGCCTGAAGGAAATTGAATCCCTACTGGCAGAGAAGACCAAGAAGTTTTCTGACAATGTTCTCGACGGAACCAATGCCTATCAGCTGGTTGTTGATTCTGCGGAGGAACTAGCCGGCCTGCCGGAATCCTTTGTTGAAGCAGCTCGTGAAGATGCCCTGGGCAAGGAGTTGGGAACTGAGGAAGATCCCAAGTACCGCTTTACTCTGCAGGCGCCTTCTTTTGGGCCTGCCTTGCGGTTCATCGATTCGGAAGATATCCGTAAACAACTCTATGAGGCATTCACACGGCTCGGTCACGAGGGCGAATACGAGAATGGTCCACTGATCAAGGAGATCCTTTCGCTGCGCAAGGAAAAGGCCAACCTGCTGGGTAAGGACATTTTCGCGGACTGGGCACTTTCCCGTCGTATGTCTGGCAGCGGTGCGCGTGCCATGGCCTTCATTGAAGACCTGCATACCAAGACCAAGGAGGCTTTTGATAAGGAAATTGAGGAGCTGAAGCAGTTCAAGGCAGAGAAGACCAATACCGAACCGACTACCCTGAACCAGTGGGAAAGCGCATACTGGATGGAAAAACTCCGTTTGGAACAGTATGATTTCGATGAGGAAGTTCTTCGTCCGTATTTCCCCACCGAGACCGTCATGAACGGCATGTTCAAATTGGTAGAGAAAATCTTCGGTTTTCGTGTCGAGGAATTGACCGACCCAAAACCCGATACATGGCATCCGGAAGTGAAGGTCTACGCAACATACGATACCGCCACAAACCGCCACATGGGTTCATTTTATGCCGACTGGTATCCGCGCGAACCCAAGCAAGGTGGCGCATGGATGGACAATATCATTACCGGCAAACCGGTTAACGGCTCACTGAGCCCACACCTCGGACAGATTGCCGGCAACCTGACTCCTCCGGTCGGTGACAAGCCCGCCCTGCTGAACCATCGTGAGGTGGAAACGATCTTCCATGAATTTGGTCATCTGATTCATCTCCTCCTCAGCGAAGTAAAAATCCGCAGTCTCTCCGGTACAAATGTTGCATGGGATTTTGTGGAGCTTCCTTCCCAGATCATGGAAAACTGGTGCTGGGAAAGGGAAAGCCTCGACTTGTTTGCCCGTCATTATGAAACCGGCGAAACGATTCCCGAGGAACTGTTCCAGAAGATGAAGAAATCCCGGAACTTTGGTGCGGCCCGTATGCAGATGCGCCAGCTTGAGTTTGGCCGGATGGACCTCTCTCTGCACATGACCTACGATTCCGAGAGCGATGTTGACCTGGATGCCTTCATCAAGGATCGCCTACAGGGTTATCAGGTTCCCAGGAACGTCGATTATCCAACCAATATACGTGCCTTCGGCCACCTCTTCAGCAGTCCCACCGGATATGCCGCCGGCTATTACAGCTACAAGTGGGCGGAGGTCCTCGATGCCGATGCTTTCACCCGGTTCATGAAGGACGGGATTATGAATGTCGAAACTGGCATGGCGTTCCGCAATTGCGTGCTCGCAAAGGGTAACTCCGAGGAACCTGCCAAACTTTTCCGCGACTTCATGGGCCGTGATCCCGATCCGGATGCCCTTCTCAGGCGCCTCGATCTGATCGCTTAGTCAGGGTGTTTTTAATCGACAGGCATCCTGCCTGTCAGTTGCGGCGCTGTCTATTGGATCTTAAATTAAATTACTCCCTGCGGATTCTGAGAGCGACGTATCCGCTATTACCACGGAACGATACCCAAAGTTTATTCACCCGGCCGGCCCGAAGGTTATCATTCACATCGCCAACGGAATCTATTTCCACGTCGTTGACTTCAAGAATTACCATTCCCTCAGTCAGCACCTGGGAATACGGAGAACGTGGACTGACCTCGGTAACGAGGACACCCCTGTCTTCTTCAAGGCTCCATTCGGCCTGCACTTCTTCAGTTATCGGTTCCAGACCAATTCCTTTCAGAGGAGAATCATCTGCGGAAACAACGGCTGTCGGATCATCCAGACTACCTAAAGTCAGGTTAACCTCTTCCGTATCACCTTCACGAAGGATTATAACCTGAACTTCAGTACCGGGACGCATTGAGGCCACTTTCAGGCGCAGGTCAGCGACAGATTTGATTTTGATGCCGTCAATTTCCTGAATAACATCACCCCGCTCCAATCCAGCACGGGATGCCGGTGTCTTTGGCTGGACCATTTCCACCAGGGCGCCACTAGCGTCGTCCAATCCGAATGCTTCTGCCATATCCGGATTTAAATCGCTAATCGTAACACCGAGATATCCACGGCGTACCTTTCCATTCTCGATCAATTCAAGGATAACTGTCCTCGCCAAGCTGGATGGAACGGCAAATCCGATTCCGATGTTTCCACCCGTCTGTGAAAATATCGCCGTATTAATACCTATCAGACGGCCCTTGGCATCGACCAAAGCACCACCTGAGTTGCCGCTGTTAATGGCAGCATCAGTTTGAATAAAATTCTCGTAACCCTGATTGCCGAGGAGGCCCAGGTTTGTCCGGCCCGTTGCCGAAACGATTCCCATCGTGCTGGTTTGTCCAACTCCAAGCGGATTTCCAATGGCAAATACAATGTCACCGACACGGAGCAAATCGCTGTCCGCCATGGTGATATGTGGCAATCCCTCATTTTCGATCTTTAAAAGGGCAACATCGGTCCGCTCATCGCGACCAACCAGAACTGCCTCAACCTGGCTACCATCGTCCAAATGCACGGTAATCTCATCCACCGGTTCACCCCGTCCATTGGAGATAACGTGGTTATTTGTCAGGATGTATCCGTCTTCCGATACAATTACTCCAGAGCCCAACCCATTTGGAATGCGTCGTTCGGTGGGCTGTTCTCCCTCTCCACGACTATGGTTATCATCATCCGGCATCCCGTAATAACGGCGAAGAAACTCCTCCATCGGGTTTCTGCCGCCACCCATGGTCTCGACGATGCTCGCTGTGGTAACAGACACCACCGCTGAGCGGGCAGGTTCCAGTACATTGGCATAACTCGTAATTCCTGGCGCACCTTCATCGACCGGAGTCTTATCCAGGGAAAACTCATTTTTCGCCTGAATGGGGCTACAGGCAACAGTCAGTGCCAATAGGCTCATCAGGCCGCTGCGTTTTAATACGTTAATAATTGAAGACAGAGACATATTCATCGTGTTGTAACTATGTGACATCTTCCGATAAGACGCAAATTCCCGGGAGGAATTCAATAAAACTCCCAGATAATTCAAGAAATCCCTGAATTCCTGCTAAAATCCCTTAATCCGGAACAAAGAAGTCACACTTTGGTGATTATTGATACGAAGCATTGCTTCCCCCAACAACGGGGCAATCGACAAAATGGTAATGGGTAGACCACGGCAGTCAACAGGAGTGGAATTCGTCGAGATCAATTCATCAAGGAATCCTTCCTGCATGCGCTCATAGCCCTTGTCATTGAGCACCGCATGGCTCACCGCTGCCCTCACCTTGGAGGCACCCTTTTCCTTCAACAGCTTGGCTGCTGCCTGCAATGTGCCGGCAGACTCCGTCAAATCATCAACAATCAGGACAGACTTCCCTTCTACATCGCCAACAACACTGGTTGCTTCAACTTGTGTGGCATTCTTGCGCTTCTTGGCCACAAATCCGAAATCTGTACCCAGCATATCCGCATAAGCAGAAGCCATTTTTATTCCACCTACATCGGGGGAAATCACGATCAGGTCCTCGTTCTTGAATTTCTTCAGATAGTCATAGAAGACTGTCGATGCATACAAATGGTCAACAGGTACATCGAAGAATCCTTGAATCTGGGGAGCATGCAAGTCCATGGTCAGGACACGGTTCGCACCGGCAGTGACCAGCAAATTGGCAACCAGCTTCGCTGTGATAGGTACACGCGGCTGATCTTTACGATCCTGCCTGGCGTATCCGTAAAAAGGAAGAACTGCTGTAATCCTCCTTGCAGAGGCACGGCGGGCCGCATCCATCATGATCAACAGCTCCATCAAGTTGTCATTGGCCGGAGGACAAGTTGGCTGAATGATAAAAACATCCTTTCCACGGATATTTTCATCAATCTTCACCCAGACTTCCTTGTCGGGAAACCTTTTCAGGGTGACGTGGGTCGGCTCCATGCCCACAAATTCGCAAACGGCTTTGGCAAGCGGCTTATTAGCGCTTCCCATTAGGATTTTCATTTCACCAAACTGCATAAGTAGTATCGATCTTGTTTAATTGAATGAAATAGCCCCCTACCCGTGGCAACTCCTATCTTGCTAAATTACTCAACTGCTTTTTCCAGAGCCTTCACCCGCGCGAATAAACCATCGAGCTGGTTCATCCTGACCTGCTGTTTCATCATTTGCCGATGGGGTCTTCCAGGAGTGCCACTCAACACGGTGCCAGCTGGTATGTCATAGGTTACACCGGTCTGCCCGGTACCGGTGACACCGGCTCCAATCTTGAGATGTCCGGCGATGCCGACCTGACCGGCCATGATACAAAAGTCCCCCAATTCATTACTGCCTGCCATTCCGACTTGGGCACAGAGGATGTTGTGTTTACCAATGATGTTATTGTGGCCGATTTGCACGAGATTATCGATCTTGG
>JAUVDD010000027.1 GCA_030595525.1 Puniceicoccales bacterium | reverse complement strand
AAGTACTTAGTTGGAACCAGCTTTATGACGCAGTCGGGGAAGCAGTTGGTATCGTACCAGTCAACAAGGTTCACATCCCCTCGGACTTAATCGCCAAGCTGTCTCCTGAACAAGAAGGCGGTCTCATCGGAGACAAATCGCATAGTGTGATCTTCGATAACAGCAAAATCAAACAGGTGGTACCAGAGTTCAACGCCACTATCCCATTTAAACAGGGAATCAAGGAGACCATAAAATGGTTCGATTCCCATCCGGAACGAAGTGTAGTCAGGGAGGAAACCAATGCCATGTTTGATAAGGTTATCAAAAGCTATCTCTCGGCATTCAATAAATTGGAACCCATACGATAAACCGATTGGAAGAACTGCAAAAAGTCATGAATGAATCGATGAATGATACAAACAGGGATGCCTCCGGAAGATTCATCGCAATTATCTGCGGCATCGTCCTGCTGCTGATCTGCATGGGAGGATATTTCGGCTATCTGGGAGTCAAGGGATACATTTCTGGGAAAGTCGAACAGTACACAGATACGGAACCAGTTGAATTACCGGAAGTTACTTATACCGAGGAGGACTCGGAAGATGTGTTGGAAAGAGTGGAATTTTTCTCCAAGGCCCTTGAAGAAGACAAGCAGATCCTGGAGTTGATCCTTACCGCTCAGGACATCAATGTCCTCATCAACGATCACCCCAAATGGAAGGATTTTGCCGGGAAGGTTCATGTATCAATTGAACAAGATAAGATTCATGGAACTGTCAGCATACCGCTGAGCAAGCTTATCGGTATGTTTGAGGGGCGTTTTCTCAATGGTTCGGCAGTTTTCCAAGTCACTTTTAAAGATGATCAGCTGAGGGTAAATTTTGACTCACTGAAAATCGGTGAAAAAGACATCCCCGAAAGCACCATGAATTCCCTTCGTGCAAAGAACCTTGCCGATGAAACCACCATGGATCCTGAAGTAAGGAAGTTCTTTCAGAAACTAGACTCCATCACCGTTAAGGAAGGCCGACTTCACATCGTGCCGAAACCGTAACTTTGTGAATTTCCCTTTCCAATTCCCTTGAAAAGACCCGACAGCCCAATCTAAATACGAGACATGCGAAGCAGTAAGCTCCATCTAACGAGTTTAGGTATCCTTTTAGGAGTGGCCAGTATTCTCCCTGGATTCAGCAAACCCGAATAACCAACCCATGCCAATCGGCAGAACACAGCCAGCAATTGTAGCGCATCGCGGAGCTTGCCATGACGCACCCGAGAACACCCTGGCCGCGTTTAATTTGGCATGGCAACAGGGATCAGATATCATTGAAGGTGATTTCCAGTTAACTTCAGATGGAGAGATCGTCTGCTATCATGACGAAACTGTCCGACTTTCAGATGGTACCACAAGGAAAGTCTGTGAAGTGTCACTCAATGATCTTCAAAAGCAATCAGGGATTGCGATTCCCACAATCTTGGAAGTGTTTGAGACCATACCCGCTGGGAAAGGCATTTTTGTGGAGATAAAATGCGGTCCGGAAATCCTTCCGCAATTTTTAACTAAATTCGAGGCATCCGGACTAGGTGCGGAACAAGTGACAATCATTTCCTTCAATCAGGATGTCATAATGAGAGCCAAATCATTGGTACCCGACATCAAGGCACACTGGTTGGTCAGTTTCAGGCGGAATAACATTCGACTTATTCCATCAGCCAGTACCATTTTGGGCACCCTCAAGATGCTTGGAGCAGATGGAGTTGGTGTACAAGCCAGTTGGAAATTGAGCAGCAAATTCGTCTCAACCATCAAGGAAGGCGGATTTGAGTTTCATGTCTGGACGGTGGATTCCCCGTGGCTCGCGAAAAAAATCGTGCAAACAGGAATCGACTCAATTACGACTAACAGGCCGGGTTACTTGCGTAGCCATCTCCTGGATTATCTCACTTGATTGTGGGTTCTTGTCATCAAATAGTAATTACAAATGAGTTTAATCAAGAAAGCATGGAAAGTCCTGAAATGGTTGGGGGCTCTGTTAATTGCATTAATCCTCCTTGGTGCATCCTTCCTTGGGCATGAATGGTGGGCGGGAAAACCGTTCTTCTTCCGCAACTTCCTCGACAGGGAAATGATCAAACTGGCCCTGGATCGTCCGGAGACGCTTACCTCAATGGGTGTATTGGAGCAGTTCGGCATCAAGGGACACAACGCCAGGCTGAATGACGTCAGCCAGCAGAATCTGAACACCATGTATGCCCGTATCCCCATCTTCCAGAAAGGGATTAATCAATACTTGGACGAGGAACTTGATGTGGACCAACTTTTGACAAAACAAATTTGCCAGTACCTGCTCGAAATGGGAACGGACTTCGAAAAGTTCAGGTATCACAATTATCCAGCAAATCAAATGAATGGGATACAAAACAGTTACCCGAACTTCATGACTTCCCAACATGAGCTGGATACTTTGGAAGATGCAGAGAACTATCTATCCAGACTCGAGAAAGTTAAAGTTAAATTCGACCAACATCTGGAAGGGTTAAGAATCCGTGAAGAGCGCGGAATTCTCCCACCAAGATTTGTCATCGACAGGATTCTCGATGAAATGAAATCCTTTATCGCGCCCCATCCAAGGAGAAACCTTCTCTATACGTCCCTCTCTGATCGGATTGGGAAGATAGTTGATCTAGGGGAAGAGGATAAAGCCCGAATACTTGTTCAGGCGGAAATAAAAATAACAAACTTTGTATACCCAGCCTATCAGGGATTCATTGATTACTTTGAATTACTGGCACCGAAAACCGGTACGGATGACGGTTACTGGCATTTGCCTCAGGGGAAGGAAGCCTACGCGTTCGCACTGAAAAAATTCACTTCAACCGACTATACCCCGGAATATCTGCACCAACTTGGGTTGGAGGAAATTGACCGTATCCAGGGTCAGATCATGGAAATCCTCGCAACACAGGGTATCGATACCTCAAAAGGATTTACCCAAGCAATGGATGACCTTTCCCAAAAACCGGAATTTTATTATCCGGACAATGACTTTGGCAGGGAACAAATCCTTAAGGATTACCAAAGTATTCTGGACGAAATCAACGAGGGACTGGAAATCGCTTTTCGAATTCGCCCGGAGGCCGGAGTTGAAGTTCTGCGAATCCCGGAGTTTAAGGAAAAAACTGCTCCTGGAGCCTATTACATGCGACCGTCCCTCGGCGGAAATCGTCCGGGAAGATTCTATGCGAATCTCCATGATGTGAAGGCTACCAGAAAATATGGGATGCGCACACTTGCCTACCACGAAGCCATTCCAGGGCATCATTTTCAGATCTCAATCGCCCTGGAATTAAAAGGCATGCCGTTTATCCGCCGGATGGCTCCATTCACCGCATATACGGAGGGATGGGCTCTCTATGCTGAGCAACTTGCATGGGAACTTGGATTTCAGGAAAATCCATTTGATAACGTTGGCCGACTCTCTGGAGAACTATTCAGAGCAGTTCGTCTGGTTGTCGATACCGGTATCCATGAGATGAAATGGACCCGCGAGAAAGCTATTGAATTCATGAAGGACAATACAGGGATGGCAGAGAGAAGTGTCGTAGCTGAGATCGAGCGATACATTGTCATGCCCGGACAGGCAACTTCGTATAAAGTTGGCATGATCAAGATCCTTGAACTGCGGGAGAAGGCAAAATCCGAACTGGGTGATACATTCGACCTGAAAGACTTTCATGATGTTGTCCTGAAGAATGGGCCGGTCCCCCTGACTATCCTGGAAACTATAATCGATAACTACATTCGCGATACGAAGCTAAGTGAATCAATATAAGCAAAACTGGTTAGTCAAAGCAGGTGGAACCATTTGGATTGAAATTATGCCAAATCGGTTTATTCCCTGATTCATGAGAACCCGATATTACTTTTATACCCTGATTGTAGTTCTGGCATCCTGCCTGATGGCCACAGCTCAAACATCACGAGCCGCATCCAGTTCGGACACTTTCGAGATCATCCGCGATATCCCCTATGCTGCCACGGATAATCCCAAACAAATGCTCGATCTTTTTTTGCCGAAGAAACGATCCAGTGAACCATTGCCCGTAGTTATTTTCATCCATGGTGGAGGATGGAGAAACGGCGACAAGAAAAGCGGGCTGAAACGGATCCAACCATTTCTCGACTCCGGCCAATACGCCGCTGCATCAATTGGTTACCGATTAAGCGGTGAAGCAAAATGGCCGGCACAGATCCATGACTGCAAAGCGGCGATTCGATGGATTCGCAAGAACGGGAAGAAACACGGACTAAATACGGACAAAATGGCCGTCTGGGGAACATCGGCCGGCGGACACCTCGTTGCCATGCTCGGGACAAGTGGCGATGTCGAATCAATGGATGGTAAGATCGGTCCATATCCGGAAGTATCCAGTCGTGTAACCTGTGTGGCGGACTTTTTTGGTCCCACCGATTTCCTGAAAATGAATAAGACGGCGATTCCGGGAGCCAAACTTGATCACGATTCAGTGGATTCACCGGAGTCGCTTCTGATTGGGGCACCCAATCAAGATAAAACTGATCGAGTCAAAAACAACAACCCAAGAACTTATGTCAGCAAGGATGACCCACCCTTCCTGATGGTCCATGGTACAGAAGATCCACTGGTTTCATTCAACCAATCAGAATTGCTTCATGCAGCCTTGATCAAGGCCGGTACCGAAAACACATTGATTACAGTGGAAGGCGGAGGTCACGGAAAAGGGTTTGGGCAGGATGTAACAGCCCTCGTTGCACGCTTCTTCGACCACCACTTGCGTGGCAATAAAAGCAAGTGGAAGGATCAAACCGTTCAAGCCGTCGAGATACGAAAACGATAGGCTTGCTGCCTCTGACTTTCGCTTTTCCCGATATACATCTACAAAGATCTTGTATTGCTCCAAGCTCATAGATCTGCCATCAATTCATTTAGAAATTACCTTAACCCAAAATATTCCATATCATGAAATACTGCCTTATTATTATATCACTCCTGGTAACCACCGTTCTACAGGCGGTTGAAACTTATGAACTGCGCAAATATGATATGGTATCCGAAGAAGCTGCTGAGCAGTTTGATGCATGGATGCGGAACGATGGCATAAAGGTCCTCAAGAAATCTGGAGCAGAGAAAGTCGGAGTGTTCAAGCCTCGGACAGGCGAAGAAACCCCACAACAAACACGATTTGTTTTGGCTGTATACAAGGATCTGTCAGCTATTGGAGAAAATATCCGTCCTTCATTCATCTCAAAAAGCAAGAACCCGAAGGTAGAAGGCTTCCTCGACGGCACAAAGAAGGAACCCTCCTACACACGGGTTGATTCTTCTCTCCTGACTGCATTCCCGGGATTCAAGCATTTAAAGGAGCCCGAGGGCAAAGGATCCAAGGAAAGGTTCTTCGAATTGCGGATTTACGAAAGTTCCAGTGAACGCATGGCCGCAATGAAGGTGGATATGTTTTGTGGAGGCGGAGAAATTGATATTTTCAACAGCGTCGGCCTCAATTCCGTTTTTTTCGGAAGCGCACGGATTGCCGCAAATTTTCCCCAATTGACTTATATGGTGGTTCACGAAGACCAGGCTGCCTCCGATGCGGCATGGGATGGTTTCAAGAACGCTGAAGGATGGCAAAAACTGAGACAAGTGGAGAAGTATGTAGGAACCGTTTCGCATATCACCAAATACTATCTGGTAGCTCTTCCCTACTCGCAGATCAATTAAGGAATGAAGACCGCAATTGCCCGATTCAGCGCGTTATGCTGGAGCGTTGCGGTAATCGGACTCAGCTCCAGCTGTACCAGTCTGCAACTGCCAGACCAGGCCTTGGTGTACCAGGAGGTCTTTTACCTGACGGTTCGTAAGGAATCGGAATCCGACAAACCATCAAAAGAATACACTGGGGAACGCGGTCCACCAAGTTACGGTGTTGCCATGGTGGCATTGGATCCGGATGAAGCGTTCACTCCCAATGCACAACCTCAGCAAAATAGGATCCTTCATCAGGAGGAGCAATTGCACTCTGATGATGTTCAGCAGGTTGTTAAGGAATCCAAGCCTCAGTTTCTTGATCAGGTTCAGAACTATTCAAACGATTCAAATCAGGACAAAGAGGTGTTGCTCTACCTCCATGGCTACAAAAGGGATTTCTCTGATTCCTTAACCAATGCAGCTAAGTTGCGGCACGAATTGGCATTTTCAGGACCGGTTATCGCCTTTTCCTGGCCATCGAACAACACCTTCTCTGGCTATCCGTCTGATGTGGAGAACATTGATTGGTCCGAACCATACCTCAGACAACTCATTCTGGCATTAGCAGAATCCTTACCCGGGGCAAAGATCCATATCATTGCCCACAGTCTGGGAAACCGGGCATTAATAGGATCACTGATTCAATTGGAACATGAACCAAAAATCCGGAAGAACTGGCCATTGGGAGAAATTGTCTTCGTGGCACCCGATCTCGACAAGGAACATTTTGTTGAGGAAACCTCAAAAAGACTAAAGTGGATTCCGTCCCGTATGACCCTGTATGTTTCCGCGAGGGATTTTCCCCTGATGACCGCTGGACAAGTGTTTCAATATCCCCGACTGGGAGATTCCCGAAAAGGTCCGCCCATCATCGAAGGGATTGAAACGGTTGATGTTTCGGATGCCATCAAGATCACATCCGGGCATGGATATTATGAGGAGAGCTCGATTGCCATTGAGGATTTATACCACCTGATTGGGAAAGGGGAAAGCGCTTCTGAACGGCCGCATCTGCGCAAAGTTGATTCGCAAGATGGGGTTTACTGGCGACTACAACCTATCTCCGAGGAATCAAACTAACCTTAACCCGATCCGTGAACAAAGACACATTGAGTAACTGTAACCCAAATCTTATTCTCGATTTGTAGTTATAAACCCATTACTTGACTTTGACTTTAATCGAATTCAAGTGCTGCAAATTGACGTCATAGTCCTTCCCTATAAAGGCGGCGAATTGAACACTGTCATTGGCAACCATCTGAGGAACAGAAAACTCGATCCGTGCAGTTCCATTGCCCTTCACTTCGACAATTTTTCGATCAATCCTTTTCCCTGCACCATCCTTAATCGTGACGTGAATCTTCTGAGTACCTAATTGCTTCGGGACAGTATAGGCAATTTGTACCGTAACCGAATTACCTGCTGAAGCAGATTTTGGTAATCTCATCTCAATCAAATCATCACGTTTCTGAACATTCGGTCTTGATTTTCTTTGGGAAGCCCGGCGGTCATCCGATTCCTTCTGCACTTTTTCGATGTAGGCATCTTTAAATGCCTTGTTCTCCCTGTTTCGTAAAACAGGCAACAAGGGATCCCCCGTGCGAACCATCCAGTTCTCCATTTCCTTTCGTAAACGATTCAATTCATTTTTCACTTCAGGATTGTTGATCAGGTTATCCAACGCATCCGGATCATTTTCATAATCATACAACTCCTCGGGATCACGATAATCGAACAAGCGCAAGCGCTCTGCAGCACCAGGATCAATCGCTGCCAGGCGTTGCATTTCCTTGTAGGCGATTGTGCCGGTAGTGGCTGTTTTAAATACACGTTCCCCGTCCGACCACGGGTTAAAGATATAGGAATACTTGCGTCCCTGAATTGCACGCATCGGGCTTCGGTTGCCCCCGGAATTTTCATTGTATTCCTTTATGATATAGTCCCGGCCGGCCTGTTTGCCCGTTTTCAGGACTGGAAGGAAACTGTGTCCATCCATGCCCTTTGGTTCCGGGATACCAAGCACTTCGAGGATTGTTGGTGCAAAATCCACTGCCGAGATCATGTGTTCATCGTCAACTCGTCCCGACTCAACTACTCCCGGCCACCTCACCAACCATGGTGTGTGTGTGCTGTGGTGCCAAACCGCAGTCTTGGCAAAGGGCAATGCCATTCCATGATCCGAAAGGAACATGATGAGCGTATTCTCAGCTTCACCCGAATCCTCAAGAGCCTTCAGCACGGCACCTGCACAATCATCCGCTCGGCGAACCGATGAATAGTAATGTGCCAGTTCCAAACGCACACCTGGTGTATCCGGAAGAAATCCTGGCACAACCACTTCATCAGTCTCAAATATCCGGGAAGGTTTTAGCGGATCATCAATCAAGTTCTGCTTGTTATCCATACCATAAAACGGCTTATGGGGATCGTTAATATTCATGACCAAATAGAATGGTTTTCCAGCGGACTTGGCTGCTGCTATCCCTTTCCTGGTCAAATCATAAAACGAATCCTTGTCACGTTGGTTCTTCCGTAAGTCCGGTTCCAATACTATGTCCCAGTCGTATGGATGGTATGGAGTTGAATGGCTAACCTTCCCCTTGATGCCTATAAAGTAACCATTGTCGCGAAGCAGGTCTGGTAAAATGGGATAATCGGGATCCTTTACCTGATAAAACCCCTCCACTCCGTTATTATGTGGATATCTCCCTGACTGCATGACGTTCCTCGAAGGCATGCAATTTCCTACCTGCGTATGGGCCAGATTAAACTGGACGCCCTGGCTGGCCAATTTGTCGATATTTGGAGAAGTTCCAGGCACATCGCATCCGAAGGCCCCGATTGAGTCACAGCTCATATCATCCACTGTAAGAAAAAGAATGTTTAGCTTTTCCTTGGCGTTTGCGGCGCAACCGAACACCAGCAGTGCGGATAAAAGTAACAGTCGAAGTCCACCAGACATATGTTTTGGGCATTTCATTGTGAATGGTAATAATCGGGGCTAGAGGAATAGTAAATCACAAATCTGCGTTGAACAGCATTCCGGATCATGCTAATCCTCCAGCTATGAGAATCCGTTTATCCGCACGCATCATCACATTAATTGGCATCCTTTGGGTGCTTAGCGCTCAGGCAGAAGTCATTAACTGGAATGGCAAGGTTCCCCTGGAGAAAGTGATCCAGAATGCTTCTCCAAACTCCGTGATCCAATGTGATCCAAATGTGGATATTGAAGTTTCAAAGACGATTATCCTCAGGCAACCAGTAACCCTGGTTGGCTTGACCGCTCACCTCCCGGATGGATTGATTAAAACACCCATTCTGGAAGTTGCTTCTGGAAACGTCACCTTACTTAATTTAAAATTCACCGGCAACACGGATACCGTATCACAGGACGATCGTGCTCCACTGATTGATGTCCACAAGGGCAGCTTCCGGATAGAAAACTGTGTATTTGAAAACAGCTCCAAGGACGGGATTATGATAAGCGCCCGCCCAAATGGTGGTGATCTGGTCGGCGTTATTGTCCGGGACATTGTCGGAAGGGGGAATGTTCGCGATGTCGTGTCGATCTCCGGGGACGGTGAAACGGGTGGCAAGGTCAGAAACGTTTTTGTTGAGAATATCCGGGGATATGACAGTAGCATGCGGGGAACAGTGGAAGTCAGTGATGGAAGTCAAAATGTCACGGTCCGTACCGTATACGCTGAGAACTGTGTCTACGGAGTGGATATCCAGGATCATAAGTCTCCGCTGCATGTTAACCGCCATGTGCTCATTGAGGATGTTTATGCCAAAAACTCGAAGCATGCAGTACGGACAGCAAACAACGATTTGGGGCATACTGACCTGACGTTGAGAAATATAACCGCCGAAGGCTGTCAGCTTTCGATCCAGGCACGAAACACGGATCGACTGCTTATTGAGAATGTCCGAATTATCAGTCCGGCGAAAGAATCCCATCAAATCGATATTCGCAATTGCGATGGTCTTATCATCCGTAACGTGTTCATACTCGGGCCAGTGAAGGACGTTGAAGACAATCTACTGATCAAGGACTGTTTAAACGTAACGACGGATACAATTGTAATTCAATAGGCAGATCACAGATCAAACTTCATTCCCATTCGATAACGCCTGGGAGAATAAGAATAATCTGACAACAAAACCTCATTCCCGTAATAATCCTCTCCCCGACGCACTTCTGTTATATTAAATACTTCAAACAGGAGTCGAACACCATCCGCTATCTGATAGCTACTGGAAAAATCCAGTCGAGTATGGGATCCCTCGTAGATATCCCTCCATTCTGCCTCCTCATTGATTCGTTCCAAGCTAGCTTGTACATACCCAAACTCCAGTTGGGCAAATAATTTTTTCCTTTTATAACTGAGATTGAAATGAAAGGAGTTGCGTGGGCGATGCGGCATGGGCAGCACTTCATCCGGGCGTCCCGGATAGACTGTTTCTGATATGCGATGCGTGTATTTTGCATTAAACGACAAGCCTTGGGCAAATCCTATCCAGTCGCCAATACTCTGAGACCATATAAAACGCATTCCGTAAATATCTCCAGTGGGCCCATTCTTACTCGTTCCAAATTCATAACCGGCATAAGGACCACTCTCCAACTTCGAAACCTCGTAATAAACGATGTCTTCCAAAGTCTGGTAAAAGATTTCCATTGAAAGCAAATCCTGTCCTTCCAGACGATAGTCGATCGCAAAGTCGTAATTCGTGTACAATGTTGGCTTTAGATCCGGGTTGCCGGTATCAATGTACTCCGATTCACGGTGTACTTCCTTGAATGGTACTACCCGTTCAAAATCTGGTCGATTTATCGTATTAGACCAAGATCCAATGAAGCTGAAACGTCCCTTGTCGTACCGTCCATGGATCCCGGGAAACCAGTTTGCGTAGCTATTCGAATCAGCGACCGGAATTGTTTCCTGGTAATCACCGTTTTCGTCGAGGATCATCTCATTGGCCATATAGTCCAACTCGGTTTTCTCATAACGCAATCCGGCAATAATGCGCATATTGTTCAGATTAAAGTAGACCATGCTGTAACCAGCATAAACATCCTGACCTGTTGCATAGGTTTCGGGATCGGACTCTTCCTTTGAGCGGGTTTGATTATATTCAAATGATGAGGAATTTGTATCGAAATATTCACTAATCCCATTTCTGTCAGCGTGAGGACCATGATCGTACAGTCCTCCGTATAAATTCGGATTATAGTAGTCGCCCACGACATCGGCCAACGTAAACGCGGGATCAACGTTATCATAGTGACGTTCCAATGATGACTGATTGTAATCCAATCCCCGGACCTTGAATCCGGATTTCACATAGCCGTTGAACCAAGTCTTATTGAGCGGAATTGTAATGTTGGCTGTGCTCAACAATACCCGTGTATTCTTTGACATATCAACAAAACTGACCCAGTCATTCTTGTATGTTTCAGAATCGTTTATTTCCGGATCATTGCCATTGAGAAGCGCGAAACTTGGGGCGTATTCATTGTCCAAATCATAGGCCAGATCTACATTCTTGCGAATAAACTTTGAGGATACCACATCCGGGATCTTATTACCCGAATCGTTTAAGGAGATCTGATAATCCATTAACAGATTTTCAAAATCAAGATAACCTCCTGTAGTGATAGAATACTCTGAAGAATCAGTCTCCCATCCACTCGCGTATCGTTCAATCCATGCATCCTCAACTTCTGCACTGTTTTCTGTGATATTATTGTAATCACCCTTCTTGTACCGAAGGGTGGTCCTTGGGCGGTAACCCACTCGATCCGCTTGGCGAATGTCGCCTTTCAGATAGAGCCTGATTGAATCGTTTACTTTGAAGTCAATTGTGCCAT
>JAUVDD010000167.1 GCA_030595525.1 Puniceicoccales bacterium | reverse complement strand
ACAAAACTGCAGACAGCAGTCCTAAAACAAAAAAGCCTGTTTGCGTAATTCTTTACACAAACAGGCTTTATCGTTGGGCAATGGCAGACTCGAACTGCCGACTTCTGCCGTGTGAAGGTGAATCCTTAGCTGTTATTACTTCTTCTCTCTTCATCCCTGTTGGTAATAAGTGTATTTCATGAAAAGAGATAGTTCAATATTGCTTACTTGGGCTTATCACCGTTTATTACTGATTAATATGGTGTTTTGCTGACAGATTTGCTGACAGTTCATGGGAATACCAAGTTTGCATGGCTATAACATAATCCTCTCAAGGATAAATATCTCCGGGGAAGCCGGAGCGATTCAGTACTACACTTATCCTACGCTATTTCGAAAGTGTATTAAACGGAGATTCTCCGTAGACTCTGCGGTATTCCCCGGAAAATCGACCCAGGTGGCCGATACCGTTGCTATACGCTATGGTAGTTACAGAATCACCCTGTTCCGGGTTGAGTAATTTCCGTCTTGCGTGAAGCATGCGGCGTGAGGACAGGAACTGAAGAGGTGTATAACATCGATATTTCCGGAAAATATCGAAAAGTGAACTGCGACTGCAAGCGCATACAATTACCATGTCCGATATAGTGATGGCTTCCATGTAGTGAGCTTCTATATATTCCTCAGCTGTATGAAGGATTCTTTGTGCTACTGAGTCTTTATGTGGCACCATTGCTTCTGAATAATCGTTTGATAAATGCAGGATATAGTCGATTATCAGATCTTCTACGTTGGCTGCGAATGCTTCTCTACCTCCCAATCCTGGCTCAGGTAAAGGTGAATTCCATAAAAATCCGACAAGACGTATTATTCTCCCCCAATGGGATTTATCAGTACTGATGGATTTGGGATACCTGAAAGACAGAGGAGCAGCTGACCTCGTATTATCTTCGAATTTTCTCTGCAATGTGTCTGTCGGCACACAAAGGTGCAGCAATTGACTTGAAGGTAGTCTCTCTATGCTGATATTCCGTTTCGGAGTCAAAACAGCAGCGACGCCTTTTTTACAGACAACAGGATCATTATCAATACTAAATTGGGAATGGTCCCCATCGCTGATAGCGATCATTATATCCTTCATTTCATCAGGTGTGACTGTAGTTCCGGTAGAATACTCGGTGCAGTAGAGACCGATTGACCCTACTTCAAATCCACCAATCTTGAACCGGAAGTTCTTTATATCCTTGAAATGATAGTTCTTGACGCCGGTGAAATGTTTCGCTGCAACCTGCCTGAATACATCGATGTCCGGTGTATCCGCAATGGTTCGTTTTTCTGTATATCCTTTAACCAGATTCTGAGTTATCATTCTTGGTTCAATTCTAAGCCTGTCAACTAGTAAGTCAAGCCACAAAGCAAAAATTGGACTAAATGGATAGTTAGTGATCTGTATAATCATTTATAGTTGACAGGTGCTTTTGCAGGTTCTGTAGAGCCTAATGTTAAGTGAATAGATGTTTAAGAAGACTGAAGTGAGGTTGGTATGAATATGGTTGGAAGAAAGTTGAAAAGTTGGTGGGAAATCGGGTTTGTCGCCGTCTTAGTTCTGGCTATCCTATCCTGTACAATACTGGAAAAGGATGGATTTCGCTTTCCTAGAGCCGAGTCAACAACAGAAGCCGGCTATCCGACACCGCTTAGCGGGCATCCCATTACATTGACTCCGGTGATCCTCAAGACAGATGATGATTCAGTTCGAATATATCCTGAATTCTACGTTCCGGGGGATGAGAGTCTGGGAAGTGACGAGATGAGAATTACCGTTCTTGGTTCTGGCGGACCCGCTCCTGTCCGCCGAGCTCAAGCCGCATCCGGCTATCTGGTTGAACTGGGGAATGGAGATAATTTCATTTTTGATATCGGCCCTGGCACGGCCGGCAACCTTTACAGCATGGGTGTCCATCCAGCCCTGCTCGACAAGGTTTTCATCGCTCATCTTCATCTGGATCATGTTGGAGGTATTTTTCCACTCTTCGATGCCATGGGTTGGGCCCGCAATACGCCTCTTCATGTTTGGGGGTCATCGGGTTCCAGTCCCGAACTTGGCATAAAAGCCTTTACAGAAAATGTCCGCAAAGCAGCAGAGTGGCATGTGCAAAGTAAGCAGAACTTGCTTCCTACCGGTGGAACAGTTATTGTTCCCCACGAAGTTGATGTAAGTTTATTCTCGCCTGAGAATCCTCGCCAGCTCGTCTATGATGAGAATGGTGTACAAATCTTTGCGTTCCCTGTTGTGCATACGATTGATGGATCGATGGGATATCGATTGGAATGGAACGGATTGTCCTTTGCATACACAGCCGATAGCGAGCCTAGTGTCTTCGAAGCGGAACAAAGCCAGGGCGTGGATGTCTTCATTCATGAGGTGTTTCCGTCCCCGGAGGAATTCGCTGCGTTGACTAAAATGCCTCTTGAACATGCGGAAAATGCTCTTGGAGAGCACACCTTACCGGATGAGTTGGGTGTCGTTTTCAGTATTGCCAAACCCGGTATTGGGATAGGCTCCCATTTCACATTGGGCGATGCTTTGATCGACAGTGCCTTTGCGAGCATTAAAACAACCTATGATGGACCGGTCGCCTTGGCACATGATCTCACGGTCATTAACGTCACCCCGGAGCAGATTGTCCTGCGTCAGGCCAAAACAGATCTGCTGGCGGAGGTCCCCGAGGCACCCGATCTGGAAGGTGTCGATATGAATCCCGGTCTTCCCAGTGAATCGGTGAGGCCGGACTGGCTGACAGAGACCAGAATCCAACATTAAGGAGTAAAATCGAAAAATGTGCCGATATCAACTAATAATCGTGTTATTTCTAATTACGATATTCGGAATCAGTCCCCTCTTGTCTCAGGAGAATGCATCCAATCCTCTTGCCGCCGTCAGCAATACGGATTTGCGAGTTCGCTATTTCGACCTTGGAAGTACCGGGAAAGTTGATCTGTGGGCTGACGGGGCCTTCATGATTATTCCTCAACTGAAGATGAAGTACGAACTGTATTACTCGTTCACTGATGTGACGGGTACATGGCAGAACGGTCTTGAATCTCTGCACGTCAAACCGCTTTATTTTCCGGTACAGGGAAGTTTGGGTTCATGGAACTATAGAATTGCCGTCGGATTGGAGTGGATCGTTGAATTCGGGAACGAGGACAAGGGCATCGGCAGTGGTTCGGATCAACTTGCTCCTCTGGTCGGCATTGCTTTAGTGAAAGGAGGCACTGTTTTGGTGCCTCTTATTCAGCAATACTTCTCCTACAATGGTCCAAAAGTGAACACGACGGCTTTCAGGGTCATCGTTATTCAGTCATTTCAAAAAGATTTTTGGGGGAAACTCGATGTCAAAATTCCGATCGAATGGGCGAATGGAAATGCCGTACCGATGACAGCGGAAATCCAATTGGGGAAGATGTTTAAACCATGGTTTGGGACATATATTGATGGTTACGTTGGAATCGGGCAAAGTCGACCTTATAACTGGGGTGCTGGTTTAGGATTGCGATTCAACTATTGAGTTCGGAACCAGATAAAAAATTACCTGAGAGGGCCTTTCATAATTCGACCCCTTCGGAGTCACTCAGGGTGGTAGTTCTCCGAAAAGCAATTTGTACAAGTTGCCTGACTACACATTCCCTGGTTCCTTTCGTGAAAAGTGGCGGATTGAGATTGTAAATAAATCTGTGCAAAGCTCGGAATCTTCGATATTGAAGAAGGAGCTTCAGATTTGGAAAAGTTGTCTTCCTCGATCTTCAGGACAGTGACATGTCAACTGACATGTATGCAAATCTAGATGGGAGCGTGGGTACTGTCACGACAGGCTATGCAATGTTTGAGTTCACGTTTCAGCCCACCGATACCGATAATCCGATACTTGTGCCCCAGGTCTCTGTCGACAGCGATAGTGACGAGTGGGGACACATCAACGCCGCGGCTTCAAAACGTGCGGTCGAAGAGTGCACCAAAGCTGCGGGGATTGAGCCGATCTGGCCCCCCCCAATTCCATAGACACTGTAGGTCTCAAAACGAGCCATTCATATTCCGGATATATAGGAACAATCTAGCTAATAACTTGGCCTTAATATTTCGAAAATTGCGAACAGAAGTGCAAACATTATGATAAAAAATGAAAGCCTCACAGTGTAATTGATTACACCATCAGGCTTTATGCTGGGCAATGGCAGACTCGAACTGCCGACTTCTGCCGTGTGAAGGTGAATCCTTAGCTGTTATTACTTCTTCTCTCTTCATCACTGTTGGTAATAAGTGTATTTCATGAAAAGAGATAGTTCTATATTGCTTACTTGGGCTTATCACCGTTTATTACTGATTAATATGGTGTTTTGCTTACAGATTTGCTGACAGTAGCTCACAAACCAGCTTGGCTGATCAGATACTCAGCATAGTTAACCCAGAAAATAGAATGGAGAAGGGAAGTCAGAAAGTTGAACATATTTCAGTATCGGTAAGGCCCTATTTTGGAAGATTTCCCACAAATCAGTATAAAAAGCCATAGCACGCGCTTGACGGCCGCAAATGAAGATGTCCGGGCCGTCTTTATCGCCGATTCACCGGAAAACGACAGTTCAGGTACTCCCCAGCTGGAAGGCATC
>JAUVDD010000211.1 GCA_030595525.1 Puniceicoccales bacterium | reverse complement strand
TACAAAAGACGTTGTTTTTATTTAACTAAAGATGATTTCCTCCCTTATACGTTTCTGTCTGGAGAACAAATTTGTCGTTCTGCTATGCACATTGGGTCTCATTCTGTGGGGCATCATTGTGGCGCCATTCGACTGGGACATCGAGGGAATCCCCCGCAGCCCTGTTCCTGTTGATGCAATACCCGATATCGGCGAAAACCAGCAAATTGTCTTCACTGAATGGCCGGGCCGATCCCCACAGGACATCGAGGACCAAATAACTTATCCACTGACAAGCGCCCTCCTTGGTCTGCCCGAGGTGAAAACAATCCGTTCCTACTCGATGTTCGGGTTTTCCTCAATCTACATCATATTTAAGGAAAATGCTGAGTTTTATTGGACCCGCAGTCGCATCCTCGAAAAATTAAATAGCCTTCCAAAAAACATTCTCCCAAGTGATGTTTCCCCTCAATTGGGACCTGATGCTACGGCTCTTGGTCAGGTATTCTGGTATACGCTTGAGGGACGGGATGAAAATGGTGAACCAACCGGTGGATGGGACCTGCATGAGCTGCGATCTGCCCAGGACTGGTATGTGCGTTATGCATTGCAGGGAGTCGATGGAGTATCCGAAGTCGCCTCGATAGGTGGTTTCGTCAAGGAATACCAAATTGATGTGGATCCGGATGCACTGAGAACTTACAATATACCACTCCATCAAGTATTTGAGGCGGTCAAAGAAAGCAATCTGGATGTCGGTGCCCGAACGATTGAAATCAATAGTGTAGAGTATGTTATCCGTGGAGTGGGATTTCTCAAGAACCTGGATGATCTTCGCCAGACTGTTATCACCCAGCGTGACAATGTCCCCATTACTCTCGATCATGTAGCGGAAATTGAATACGGTCCGGCATTACGACGGGGAGCCCTGGACAAGGCCGGGGCGGAGGCTGTCGGTGGTGTTGTTGTTACGCGCTTCGGAGAAAATCCTCTCGAGGTAATCAAGCGCGTTAAGGACAAGATCTCTAAAATCCAATCAGGAATGCCAAAGAAAGTCCTGGAAGATGGAACCGTCAGTCAAGTGGAAGTAGTTCCTTTCTATGATCGAACGGGTTTGATTCACGAGACTTTGGGAACCTTGGAAAATGCTGTTCGGCAACAGATTCTGGTTACGATCATTGTTGTCCTGCTGATGGTACTACACCTGCGTAGCGCTGCCCTGATATCGGGAATTCTTCCCCTTGCTGTACTATTTTCCTTTATCGGCATGCGACTGTTCAAGGTAGATGCCAATGTAGTCGCCTTATCCGGCATCGCGATCGCTATCGGGACCATTGTCGATATGGGAATCGTCCTGGTAGAGAACATCCTTAGGCACCTCGAAAAGGCCGATCCCGATGAAAACCGGCTGAACATCGTTCACAAGGCTTGTACAGAAGTAGGAGGAGCTGTTCTGACCGCAGTCCTTACCACAATTATCAGTTTCCTTCCCGTATTCTTTATGGTGGCGGCCGAAGGCAAACTATTCAGACCCTTGGCATATACAAAGACATTTGCCCTGATCGGTTCTCTCGTCGTTGCCCTGACAATCCTACCTCCCATGGCACATTGGATCATCGCAGGCAGATTCAAATCACCACTACGCTCAATAAGGATCCCTGCGTCGATCTCCAAGCGTATAAATCTAGTGATGGTTCTGGCAATTGCCTTGGTAGTTGCCGTCCTGCTTGCCACTGACTGGAGTCCGATGGGCCCGGATCGGGGAATTACAAATATTCTGTTTGTCATCCTTACCATAGGCGGACTGATTGGTTCTTTCCATATTTTCATCCGCTTCTATCCTGCGATTCTCGGCTTACTTCTTCGAATGAAGTTTCTATTTCTGGCATTCGTGGCAGTAGTCCTGTATTTCGGTGCCACTATTTGGCTCGATTTAGGGAAGGAGTTCATGCCCGAACTGGATGAAGGATCCTACCTCCTGATGCCTACGACCATGCCGCATGCCTCCATTGGCGAGGTCATGGATGTGCTGCGCAAACAGGACATGGCAATCAATGCCATTCCTGAAGTAGATAGTGTAGTTGGAAAACTAGGACGAGTTGACAGTCCTTTAGATCCAGCACCTATCTCGATGATCGAAACCATCATCAATTACAAACCGGAATATGGAGTGGATGAGAATGGCAAACAAGTAAGGTTGTGGCGTGACCATATCCGTTCGGCGGATGATATTTGGAATGAAATACTAACCGCTGCTACAATACCGGGAACAACCTCCGCCCCGAAGCTACAGCCAATCAGCGCCCGTATTGTCATGCTCCAAAGTGGAATGCGTGCACCTCTGGGAATGAAGATTTATGGGCCTGACTTGGAATCAATTGAGGCGGTGGCCATGGATATTGAGAAGGTACTCAAGCAAGTCCCTGGTATTCGGCCCGAAGCTGTCCTGGCGGATAGAATCGTGGGGAAGCCCTATCTGGAAATTAACATAGACCGGAGCGCCATCGCCAGATACGGAATCCGCATAGGAACCGTACAGAATGTCATCGAAGTCGCTGTTGGAGGAAAACCCATCACCATGACTGTGGAAGGAAGGGAACGCTACCCTGTCCGCGTACGGTACATGCGAGAATTAAGGGATTCCATTGAGAGCATCGAAGACATTTTGGTGGCTGCACCTAATGGAGTACAAATCCCACTAAAGGATCTGGCGGAAATCAACTACATCCGTGGTCCTCAAATGATTAAGAGTGAAGACACCTTTTTAGTTGGATATGTAATTTTTGACAAACAGCCCGATATCTCGGAAGTCGAGGCGGTCGAATTGGCAAAGGATTTTCTAAACAAAAAACAGGAATCCGGAGAGCTGATAATTCCTGAGGGTATCAACTACAAATTTGCGGGCAGTTACGAAAATCAGGTACGTGCTGAAGAACGTCTTCGTATAGTTTTGCCGGTAGCATTGCTGGCAATCTGGCTGATTCTCTACTTACAGTTTAAAAGGATCGGGATAACGCTTCTGGTTTTTTCAGGAATCCTCTTTGCATGGTCGGGCGGTTTCATTCTGCTCTGGTTGTATGGACAGCCATGGTTCATGGATTTCAGTATTTCCGGACACAACCTGAGGGAATTATTCCAGATGGGCACCATAAATCTGAGTGTCGCTGTCTGGGTGGGGTTTCTGGCGCTTTTTGGCATCGCGACAGACGATGGTGTCATCATCTGTACTTACCTTCAACAGGTATTCAAGGAGAGCAAGCCCACTTCGATTTCCTCCATACGTGAGGCAGTTATTAAAGCAGGAAGCCGCCGTGTTCGGCCGGCAATGATGACCAGTGCAACAACGATTCTTGCGTTGCTACCCGTGCTCACTTCAACAGGACGTGGATCCGATGTGATGGTGCCTATGGCAATCCCTACATTCGGCGGCATGCTTCTGGCAATCCTGACAATTTTCGTAGTTCCTGTTCTGTACAGTCTGGTTCAAGAATCGAAGTTAAGGTTTAGGCTTTAATTATCCGTATTGTCTGGTTATTAGTTATTAATACCGAGCTGTATACCAATGAATGCTGTAACCATAGCCCTTGTCCCCTATTACTTTACCTATAACACGGATGTAGAGCGTCCGTATTGTTTGAATTACACCAACACCAGCGGTGAACTGGCGGTTACTCGATTAACCTACAACAATCGAGGTCTCAACGATAAGGCATTCTATCAACAGATTACAGGTCAACGGTCTTCTCGTAATATCCATGAATTCGACAATAAAGATCGAATGATTCGCAAATTCCGCGAGTACAACAATGGTGAAACATCAGAAGAGCTGTTCGTTTATGATAAACTTGGCAAACTCACCGAGGAATCATTCGTCAGCTCAGATGGTCCAGGAGGAAAGGCATTCTACAAATACGATTCTAA
>JAUVDD010000330.1 GCA_030595525.1 Puniceicoccales bacterium | reverse complement strand
CCTGCATCGCTATCGCGGAAGCGTGATAGGGTTTAGCGGCGATGCGATCACATGTTGGCTGGACGGTGATAACGGCTTGAGAGCAATCGCTTCTGCGCTTGAAATGCAACGAAGGATGCAGGAATTCAAATCCATTGAGTTGCCTTCAGGCCAGACCATTTCCCTTGCGATGAAAGCCGCAGTCGCCTGTGGGCCTATCCGCCGCTTCCTGATTGGAGACCCCCAAATACAACTCATTGATGTATTAGCCGGTAGAACACTCGACCATCTCGCCGAAGCTGAGCATCTCGCAGGCAGAGGGGAGGTAATTCTGCACCCATCAGCATTTTAATCGATAAAAAATCAAATTAAGATCGCTGCGTGGCGGAAGCACGAGGGGACAGGCGAGCGATTTGCCATAATCAGCGGTCTGAGAAAACCCGTACACCCCATGCCCTGGCCTGCTTTCAGACCGGATATGTTGTCGGAGGACCAAATTCGTCCTTGGTTGTTGCCGCCGGTCTACAAGCGATTGTCCATTGGGATGGGAAGGTTTTTAGCCGAACTGCGTCCAGCTGTGGCTGTATTCGTACAATTCCTTGGGATCGATTATGAATCGGATCAACGCGCAGGAGAGAAACTCGACACCTTCATTCGAGATGTGATTCACATCCTCGAAGATTATGGCGGAAGTCTGATCCAATTGACAATTGGGGATAAAGGCAGCTACCTGTACGCGGCATTTGGCGCCCCAATCGCCCATGAGGATGACGCCACTCGGGCGGTTGCAGCTGCCGAGAAAATAAAAGCTCTCCAAATTAAAAGAGTCTTTCTGTCTGAGATTAGAATTGGGATCAGCCAGGGCAAAATGCGTACCGGTGATTATGGAGGCGAATCACGTCGCACCTATGGTGTTTTGGGAGATGAAGTAAATGTGGCTGCCCGGTTGATGGTAGCCGCAAAAAAGGGTCAGGTCCTGGGCAGCCGAGCAATCTGGCAGTCCACTTCAGATAACATTCACTGGGAGGGACCGCAAAATATTAAGCTGAAGGGAAAGCAGCTTCCTCTCCATATATTCAATTTGGTAAGAATCAAAGATTCAATTCGAATTCAGGGATCTCAATACACGCTCCCGATGGTTGGGCGTGAAAACGAATTGAAAGAGATTGAAAAGGTGCTGACTGAGGTGCGTCAGGATTGCGGACAAGTTGTCTCCATTACAGGGGGAGCCGGCGTCGGAAAGTCGCGTTTTGTGGCTGAGATGATTCAATTGTCGCAGGAAAGGTATTTCACAGTCCTTACCGGCGCAGGTCAATCTTACGGTACCAACAGTAATTATCTTGTTTGGCAGAATATCTATCGAAGATTATTTGACTTGGATCCCACCTGGACAACGGGAAAACAGGTTCAAACCCTAGTGAAGAACCTGGAAGAGATCGATCAGATGCTTGTCCAGCGCCTGCCTCTTTTGGGCAGCGTGCTGGGTTTGACGATTCCTGACAATGAACTAACGCGTTCGATGGATGCAAAACTTCGGAAAGCATCTCGCGAAGCACTTCTAGTCGAGTGTCTAAAATTCAAGGCTCAAGAGAATTCCCTGCTCCTGGTACTTGAAGATTGCCATTGGATTGATGATCTATCCAGAGATCTCATGGCAGAGGTTGAAAAGGCAATATCTGCCATGCCCATCCTGCTGGTCATCGTCTATCGGCCGCTCGAGATGGAGCGCTTAGAGACACAGCTTCTAAAGGAAGCCGGGGAAATTCGAGAAATTCGCCTTACGGATTTATCGCAAGCTGATGTCGAGCGATTAATCGCACTAAAAGTCGAAAATCTATTTGGCGACGACACCTGCGCAGCGGAGGAACTGGTGGAAGCCATTACCATCCGTTCGGAGGGCAACCCCTTCTATGTAGAGGAATTTCTCAATTACTTGCGAGATTGCGATATCGATCCTCAAAATCCTACCGGTCTTAAGGGACTTGACTTACCCAATAGCTTGCAGAGTTTGGTTCTCAGTCGTATCGATCAACTCAGTGAGAAACAAAAGATCACCCTAAAGGTCGCCAGCGTTATCGGCAGAGAGTTCAGGGCTGCTTGGTTATGGGGTTACTACAAAGATCTGGGGGATTCAAAAGGGGTCAAAAGCGATCTGGATCAATTGAGCAAGATGGAGTTCCTTCCTCTACAGTCTACTTCGCCGGAACTCATTTACTTTTTTAAACACATCGTAACACAGGAGGTAGCTTACGAGTGCCTTCCCTTCGCCACCCGTGCAGTTCTACATGACCAGCTAGGGCAATTCATCGAAACCAAGTATGGGAAGGAACTTGGTCCCTACCTCGACCTGCTAGCTTATCACTACGATCACAGCGAAAACGGGTCAAAGAAACGAGAATATTTAATTAAAGCTGGTGAAGCGTCCCAATCAAACTTCGCCAATGATGCAGCAATTAATTACTACGAACGGGTGTTACCGATGTTGCCCGCGAGTGAACAGATCAGGATCATGAAGAAGCTGGGGCAGGTGCTGGAGCTTGTTGGATCTTGGACTGAGGCAGAAAAGATTTACCAACAGGCCATTGACCAGGCTGTACAGATGAACGATCAAAGAGCTCAGGCAGATTGCCAGACCATTATGGGCGAATTGCAAAGGAAGCGGGGGGATTATGCTGAGGCATCGATATGGCTCGATCGAACCGAGTCGATTTACCGGGAATTGGCGGATGACAATGGGGTGGGTCAGGTGCTTCATTACCAGGGTACGGTAGCTGCCCATCAGGGCGAATTCGAGTTGGCTCAAAACCTTTATTCTCAAAGTCTGGAGATACGCAGACGGTTGGATGATCAAACCCAAATCGCTAGTTTGCTCAGTAACCTAGGAATTGTTGCGCGTTTTCAAGGGCAACTTCAGCAAGCAAGGGAGCTGCATGAGCAGTCTCTGGAAATCCGCAGGGAACTGGGAGACAAATGGGCCATTGGGGTCTCCCTAAATAACCTTGGAAATGTTGCCATTGATCAAGGGAGTTACGAAGAAGCGCGTGCGCTCCAAGAGGAAGG
>JAUVDD010000082.1 GCA_030595525.1 Puniceicoccales bacterium | reverse complement strand
ACCGGAGCCTATGCCAAGCCGAACGTTCTTGAAGAAGTACGCCCGGCCAGCATGCCGCGTCGGCCGATTATCGAGAACGAACGGAGCTTCACCTGGATAACACAAAAGATTTGTGGCATTGTGGAAAGTAAGACCCCAACCTGGTGGTGGGTCGCTTTCACAATCTCAGCCACAGTGGCCAGCTTTACCCTGATGGGACTGATTTACCTGGTTTCGACCGGTAACGGTGTCTGGGGATTGCGCAACCCGGTTTTCTGGGGATGGGCCATCGTGAATTTTGTGTTCTGGATTGGTATTGGTCACGCCGGTACCTTGATTTCCGCAATTTTATGCCTCTTGAAGCAAAAGTGGCGGACCTCGATTAACCGCGCGGCGGAGGCCATGACCATTTTCGCGGTTATTTGTGCGGGCATATTCCCACTTTTCCACGTAGGTCGTGTCTGGTTCGCATGGTGGTTGTTCCCGGTGCCTACTTCCAACGCCCTTTGGCCGAATTTCCGTTCGCCACTGGAATGGGACGTTTTCGCGGTTTCCACCTATGGCACGGTTTCCGTCTTGTTCTGGTACATGGGGATGATTCCTGACTTGGCGACTATCCGAGACCGTGTTCCAATGATTTTCGAAGGTCGCATGGCCCAGGCCAAGACTGCCTTCCAGCAGGGATTCGAGCGCTTCTACTTTGGATTCAGAAAACTGTTCTATGGCATTCTAGACATGGGATGGCGCGGATCGAACCGCCACTGGAGCAACTACGAAATGGCGTATTTGCTGCTGGCCGGTCTGAGTACTCCGCTGGTGCTTTCCGTGCATACTGTGGTGTCCTTCGACTTTGCTGTGGCTAACTTGCCGGGCTGGCATTCCACGATCTTCCCGCCATACTTTGTTGCCGGGGCGATTTTCTCTGGATTCGGAATGGTGCTGACCTTGATGTTGCCATTGCGGGCAATCTTTGGTCTACAGGACCTGATCACCCAGTTCCACATCGATTGCATGTGTAAGATCTGCCTGGCGACGGGCTCGATGGTCGGTTACGCCTACGGGATTGAGTTCTTCATCGCCTGGTACGGATCCAATCCTTATGAAGGATTCGCATTCATTAACCGTGCATTTGGGCCATACGCATGGGCCTACTGGATCATGATTTCCTGTAACGTGATCACACCTCAGTTCTTCTGGTTCAAATGGGCCCGTCAGAACCTGTGGTTGGTCTGGCTCCTGTCCTGCTTCATCAATGTTGGCATGTGGTTCGAGCGCTTCGTTATTACAGTGACTTCACTGGCGAACGATTTCTTGCCTTCCAATTGGGACTATTTCAGTCCGACTATCGTGGACATCTTCACTTTCTTCGGAACTTTCGGCGTGTTCGGGGTTCTCTTCCTGTTATTCATCCGCTTCCTCCCGTTACTGGCGTTTGCGGAAATCAAAGCGGTGTCCAAGCAAGGGGACGTTCACGGCCATCATTAATTTGAGGAACAGATACCATGAGTAAACAATACGGATATCTAGCCCTCTTCGAATCGGCCCCGGCGGTTTATCATGCCGCCCAGAGTGTTCGCGAGGCAGGATTCAAGAAATGGGATGTACTGACACCATTCCCGATCCACGGATTGGATGGGGCGATGGGTATTAAGCGGTCCAAAGTACCGGTGTTCACCCTCTGTGGCGGTGTCATCGGATTTATTACCGGGATGCTGACAGCTTGGTACATGGGACAATTCGACTACCCGTTAATCGTTGGTGGTATGCCTTTTTTCAGCCCGATCTTTCCTTTTCCGGTAGCCTATGAACTAACCATTCTGCTGGCTGCATTCGGTACACTCGGTGGCATGTTTATTACAAACCGCCTGCCGATGCACTATCATCCGGTTATGAACTACGATAAGTTCCGTCACTTGACCGATGACAAGTTCGCGGTGGTGATTGAGGCAGAGGATGAGCTTTTCTCCGAAACCGAAACACGTGAATTCCTCGAATCGCTGCACCCGGTGGAAATCGCAGTCATTTCAGATGAGGAGGACGAATAACATGAGACAGTTTTTCATCATCTATTTCTTCCTGGTTGCCTTGATCCTGACAGTGTTTGGTTTCCGTGGTTGCAAATCGGATAATACACCGATCGAGGTCTTCCCGGATATGGACCGACAAGCCAAGTTCCACGAGCAGGGCAAAACCAGTTTCTTCGATAACAAGCGGATGGATCAAGAGCCCGTTGCAGGGACGGTTCCGTTTGTCACGGAAGAGCAAAAGGTTTATCCACATCTCAGTCCGGACAACCGCTTTCGCGAGAATGATTATCTCGTTTCAGGACGGCTTGATGCAGAAACGTTTGGAGACGGTATTCCTGTGGAAGTCACCTGGGAAAGTATGAAACAGGGACAGGAAATCTTCAAAATTTACTGTTCCATGTGCCACGGTGAATCCGGAAACGGCAAGGGTGTGGTTGCGAATGAGCGATATGAATATAATACCATCGCCAGTTTGCTCCAGACCCGCCTGATCGATTTACCCGATGGAGAAATATTTAACACCATAACAAATGGTAAGAACACAATGGGTCCGTACGGGACGAAAATCCGTGTCGAGGACCGATGGAAAGTGCTCATGTATGTACGTGCCTTGCAACGTGCCGCCACAAGCAGCATTGATGATGTTCCAGCTGAAAACAGGGGAGAGCTTGGACTATGAGCAGTGATAAGAAATCCATACAATTCCTGATTGGAGGGCTGATCCTGATCGCCCTGTCGGTGGTCGGCTTGTTTGTGGGATCGGAAGCAGATCCCTCCCGGCCGTTCATTGGCTGGTTGCTCGGCATTTCCTTCTGGTTGTCGATTCTGATCGGCATGCTGTTCCTGGTGATGATCTGGTGGATGTTTGATTCCGGCTGGTCAGTTATTGTTCGACGCCAATTGGAGCATGCCATCAGTGCGTTTCCGTATCTGGCGATTATTTTTCTTCCATTAATCCTGCTGAGCCTGTTTTCCAGTGATGGTGGACAAGTTCCCTGGATCTGGATGAACAGTGAGGCTATCGTCCCGGGTGGACATGGTACGGTTGCCGAAGACTCGCTCTATGTCGCCAAATCCGGCTTCCTGAGCCAGTCATTCTTCGTGGTCCGCTACGTCATTTATTTTTGTGTCTGGAGCGGCCTGGCATATTTCTTCCGCAAGTGGTCCTTCAATATGGACAAGACCGGCGATCATGTGAACGTACACCGTTCCAGAAAGCTGGCTGCCGTAGGATTGTTCCTGTGTGCATTTGCCACCACCTTTGCCGCCTTCGACTGGTTCAAGACGCTGAACTACCACTGGTTCTCGACCATGTACGGTGTCTGGTTCTTTGCCGCGTGCATGCGTGCCGCGCTGTCGGCAACAGTGTTGTCCTTGTTTTACCTGGCAACCCGTGAGGATCGCCTGAAGGGAATCGTCAAACCGGTACACTTTTACATGATCGGTTGCCTGATGCTGGCATTCACAGTATTCTGGGCATACATCAGTTTCTCCCAGTACTTCCTGATTTATAATGCCAACATCCCGGAAGAAACCTTCTGGTACAACATGCGTGAGATGAATCACGATGGCAGCAAGAACAGTTGGTGGTGGGTCAGCCTGGGATTAGTATTCTTCCACTTCTTTGTCCCGTTCATCTATTTGCTCTGGTACAAGAACAAGTTTGTTATGCGGATTCGCGTAGTGGCAATCTGGATACTTGTTTTCCACCTGCTGGACCTGTACTGGAATATTGTCCCACAGGAATTGGCAACAGACAGCCACGGTGGATACACAGTTCGTCAATTTGGTGTCCACTTTGTCGACATCACAATGCTGTTAGGTGTGGGCGGTGTTGTTATTTGGGCATTCCTGAAATCTGCTGCCAAGGAGCGGCCAATCCCGATTCGTGATCCACGGATCGAAGAATCCATTAACTGCCATGAGTAAGCATAGTTTTAATATAGAACCTTCTGACAACACCACCCTGGTATCCGCCTTGGGTTGGATCGGCGTGTTTTTGGTATTTGTTCTGGTTGTGGCATTGACCTATCTGCGTGATCCGGCGGCTTCACAAGAGGAGCGCAATATCGTGGACCGGATTAAGATCAGGAATGACGTCCGGGCAGAACAGGCCAGGCTGGTGAATGACTACCAATGGGTGAATCAACTGGAGGGTGTCATACGCGTCCCGGTTGAAAGGGCCATGGAAATTACGGTAGAGGAGTTAAAGGCCGAACAAGCCGCCAAATAGGAATTTCAAAATGGATTTTAATATCTACATTTTATTGGCTGCAGGGATTGCTACGACATTTTTTGTAGCAACCGCCATCGCCTTGCATTGGGCACACAAAAACGGGCAATTCTCCAATTTGGACAGAGGTGCCCAGAGTATTTTTGACGACGATGAACCTCTTGGGCAAGTGACAGACCGGTTTCCGGTCAGCCGCAAAAAGCGCGCCGCCAAGGGCAAGTGAGACAGGAGTTAAATAGATGAGTTCAAAACCCTCGCTAGTAGAATCAATCAATCCAACCGGAGAACCTTCAATCGACATGAAGGCCAGGTTGGGTGAAGTGGATGCATCCATGCGCCAACCGGCCATGCTGTTTCTAGTGTCCGCTGTATTCTGGTTGTTGGCCGGCAGTGCGTTCGCCATCATGGCGGCAATCAAGTCGACGAATCCCGACTTTCTGGGATTGAGTGAGTGGCTAACCTTCGGGCGCGTCCGGACAGCACACTTGAATGCCATGATTTTCGGGTGGGGTAATAATGTTATATTTGCAGTGGCACCATGGATAATGGGCCGTCTTTGCAAAGCGAGAATCCGTCACACCAACATTCTGTTGGCTGCGGGCATCTTCTGGAACATTGCTGTTACTGTGGGGATTTTCGGAATCCTGCGTGGCGACATGGTAGGTGTTGAATGGCTGGAAATGCCGGCATACATCACGCCATTGGTAATCATCACATACGCATTGATTGGTGTCTGGGTGGTAATCGCTTTCCGGTGGCGTCAGTCTGAACACGTCTACGTTTCTCAATGGTATATTTTGGCAGCCTTTTTCTGGCTCCCATGGTTGTACACGATCGCCCAGATTATGTTGATCTTTGAGCCGGCAACGGGAGTTGTTCAGTCACTGACCAACTGGTGGTTTGCCCACAATGTTCTTGGTCTGTGGTTGACTCCGATCGCCATCGCCACCGCCTATTATTTAATTCCCAAGGTGCTGGGTCGTCCGATTCACAGTTACTACCTTTCCGTAGTTGGATTCTGGGCATTAGCACTATTCTACAACTGGGCTGGTGTTCATCACCTGATTGGTGGTCCGGTTCCTGCATGGGTAATTTCCGCAGGCACAGTGGCCAGTGTGATGATGGTGATTCCGGTGATAGTCACAGCCATCAACCACCACTTGACAGTGGTTGGCAGTCACAAGGACGGCTGGGCCAGCCCGACCATCCGTTTTGTCATGTTTGGGGCTATCAACTATACGGTTGTCAGCCTGTTTGGTAGTGCGATGGCGCTTCGTCATGTGAATGAAGTGACACACTTTACGCATTTCACAGTTGGGCATGCCCACCATGGAGTTTATGCCTTCTTCACGATGATCATGTTTGGTGCGGTTTACTACATGATGCCGCGCCTCCTGTTCCGTGAATGGCGCAATCCGTTCCTGATTAGGGTACATTGGTGGATGTGTGGACTCGGTATCCTCCTGATGGTGATTTCCCTGCAAATCGGCGGCTGGATACAAGGTCTCGAAATGAATGCTCTGGATGCGGACGGCGTACCCGTTCACACTTTCATTCAGGTGGTGGAGAACACCAAGCCATGGCTTTGGCTGCGCTCCCTGTCCGGACTGATGCTCCTTGTGGGCCACATTGCTTTTGCGATTAACGTATTCTGGATGATCTTCAGTCCGAAGACTGAGGGACAGGTCACCCAGCCAACACTTTTGACCCCAACCACTGAAGAGACCTGATTCGATGAAAAGCTTACCACTCATTTTCCTGGGTGTCTTTTTCACCCTCGCGTTTTCCTGGACCGGGATCGTACTGACCTCCCACCTTCAAATGAAGGACCTGACACCTGTCACTGCCGAACTGGTTGACAAGGATGACAAGCCGGTTGGTGGCGGGAATTTTCTCGTCAATGGCGTGACCATCAAGAACACCGATGGGATGACAGCTTATCCGTTGCGTCCAGTCGGCGAGGCACAGCGCGGGAAGGAAATCTACGAGCAAATGGGCTGCCTGTATTGCCATTCTCAACAAGTTCGCCGGAAGGGATTCGGTGCGGACTTTGAACGTGGCTGGGGCAATCGTCAATCGGTGGCCCGTGATTACATTGAGCAGGACCGCGTCATGCTGGGTACAATGCGTACCGGACCGGATCTGACCAATGTTGGGCTACGCTACCCTGAGCTTTGGCAATATCAGCACATCTATAATCCGCAGATCACCTCAACGGGATCTACGATGCCACCTTATCCTTTCCTCTTCGAAGTGCAGACCATCAATGAGTTGACGGGACCATCGGTTGAGGCACTTGAACTACCTGCTAATTATCATCCCGGACCTGGGTTTGAGGTTATTCCAACCCAGCGTGCCAAGGATCTTGTTTCCTACCTGATGAGCTTGAATCAGGATTACGAATTGCCGGAAATCAAATTTACCGAGGAATAAGAGAGGCCAATTTCCATGAGCGAAGACCAGAAAGATAAGTATCCTCACGAAGGAGAGCCACGGCCCACTTTTGAAGGGACCCGGTTCGATGACCATGACCTGCAGAAGGTTCACAGCCAGTTGATGCGTGAAAAGGAGGAACCCACAGAGGATTTCTCACCGATGCCGTTGATTTTTGTGGCCATGTTTATGGTACTGGCATTCTGGGCAGGAATCTACCTGGTCTGGTACTCCGGAGAATTTAGTGCATTCCATTATGACGAAACCAAAGTCGCGGGAGGTGGCGGAGATGCCGGTCCGCGGGAGGTCGACATTATGGCATTGGGCAAGCGCGTCTATAACCAGAATTGTGTGGCTTGTCACCAGGCGACTGGACTGGGAACACCGGGGGTATATCCTCCTCTCGTCGACTCGGACTGGGTGAAGGACAATCCGGAGCGCTTGGTTAAGGTTCTTTTATCGGGGCTATCCGGCAAGGTTACAGTTAATGGCCAACAGTTCGAAAATGCCATGACTCCTTTCAAGAAACTGAAGGATCAGCAGATTGCTGCTGTATTGACCTTCATCCGCACCAATCCGGATTACCAGAACGGTTCGCATGAGGTTTCAGAAGAATTAGTTAAGGAAGT
>JAUVDD010000026.1 GCA_030595525.1 Puniceicoccales bacterium | reverse complement strand
CCATTGTATTGGTCTCTCATGACGCGGCATTCGTCTCCAGCCTGGTTGATGAGGTGCTATGTGTGAACAGGACTGCCGTTCTGCATCCGTTGGAGAGTGTCGAGGACGATGCATTGAAACGCTTGTATGGTGATAATATCAAAGCGGTCATCCACGGTGATCACTGTCATTGCCACGAGCATGGAATAGGGGAAGGAAATGAGTGATTTCTGGCAGGCCTTGACCGATCCGGACGCTGGCTTTCTCCGTGCAGCCCTGTTGATGGGATTGTTAGCCAGTTTCGCCTTTGGAATGACGGGAAGCCTCGTTGTTGTTAAGCGGATCAGTTATGTGGCGGGAGCGATTTCTCATGCTGTGTTGGGAGGCATTGGGGCGGCCTTGTATTTTCAGCGTGCCCATGGCATCGAGTGGATGCATCCTTTGCTGGGTGCCTTCATCGCGGCGCTGATGGCAGCACTTGTTATTTCCTGGATTCGATCAACCGGCTTCGATCGTGAAGACAGTGTGATCGGAGCAGTCTGGGCAGTGGGTATGGCCACCGGCTTGGTCTTTATAGCCAAGACGCCCGGGTTTGTGGATCCCATGAGCTACTTGTTTGGGAATATTCTGATTCTTTCGACAACGGATCTTGTTCTGGTTGGAGTCATGGATGCGGTACTCCTGATTGTCATGATTTTTGGCTACAATCGACTACAGGCACTTTGTTTTGATGAGGAGCAAGCAAGACTTCGCGGCTTGAATGTCACAGCGTACTATACTGTGCTGCTGTGTATTATCGCCTGCACAGTTGTTCTTCTGGTATCGGTTGTGGGGGTGGTCCTTGTTGTTGCGCTGCTGACAATTCCTGCCGCCATGTCCAGTCGGTCCGCACGATCACTGGCGAGCATGATGATCGTCTCAAGCTTGTTAACGATGGTGTTCGTAAGCATCGGTATCGCTTTCAGTTTTATAAGCGACTGGCCGGTCGGTCCGACCATCATCCTGATCGCCGGTGCTGCGTATCTCGGACTGAGCGTTGTGCGTCGGTTTAAGGCTTAGCCGGTGACATCGACAGGCAAGATGCCTGTCGTCCTTTCTCGTAACCGTGGCCGGATGACAGGCATCCTGCCTGTCGTCGAACTTACCTTGACCGGTTGTAGGCGCTGACTAGCGCCAACAGACCACCGTTTTCGACATTGGAATCGATGTTTGCTCCCCAGAAGGATGCTTGATTGTCAGTTCTCTGAATTTCCACAAAGCTGACTGCGTCAGCCGCACTACCGCGCGAGATAGCGTGCTGCGAATAGTTCTGTAGATTAAAATTCTTTAGATCTGCTTCTTCCAAAGCATTTACGAAAGCGGCAATTGGTCCATTTCCACTGCCACACAATGTCATTGCTTCACCGTTGAGGATTACACTGGCATCCATGTGGACCTTATGAACGTCATCGGGTTTGTGATCGATTGCATAGTTGACCAGCTCTAGCGGTGACTTCCTTTGCAGATATTCCTTCTCGAAAGCTTCCCAGATTTGCAGACTGTTCAGTTCCGCACTCTGATCATCGGCGATGGCTGTGACAACATTACCGAATTCGGGGTGCATTCTCTTCGGCATTTCGATACCAAACGAGCGTTCCAGAACGTAAGCCACTCCGCCTTTGCCGCTTTGGCTGTTAATCCGGATAATGGCCTGATAAGTACGACCAATATCCTCACAGTCGATCGGAAGATAGGGGACCTGCCAGCGGTTCGAGCCAGCTTTCCTGCTGGCATCCATACCCTTCTTGATCGCATCCTGATGGGAACCGCTGAATGCGGTGAACACCAGATCGCCTCCATAGGGATGGCGCTCGTGCACATCCATCCGGGTAGTGCGTTCATAGATTTCGCGTGTCTGTGGTAAATCGCTGAAATCCAGTCCGGGATCGATTCCCTGCGTGTACATGTTCAGGGCAACCGTTACAATATCCAGATTTCCGGTGCGTTCACCGTTACCAAAAAGCGTTCCTTCCACGCGGTCCGCTCCGGCCATCAACGAGAGCTCAGTGGCAGCGACACCCGTACCTCGGTCGTTATGGGTATGCATACTGATGAGGACAGAATCGCGACCGGATATATTTCGGCAGAACCATTCGATCTGATCGGCATGAACATTTGGGGTGAATAATTCCACCGTTGCCGGTAAATTGAGGATCAATGGATTCTCCGGAGTGGGTTGCAGGATGGCTTTCACCTCCTCGCAAACCTTCAGGGAAAACTCCAGTTCTGTATCCGAGAAGCTTTCCGGGGAATACTCAAATCGCACATTGCGGCAAGTTGTCTCCGTTTTCAGGTCTCGGCAGAGCTCCGCTCCCTTGATAGCGATAGCCTTGATCTGGTCCTTGTCCATATTGAAGGTGACCCGACGTTGCAGAGGATTGGTGCTGTTATAAAAGTGAACGATGGCATTGGGGGCACCATCAATGGCCTCGAATGTCCTCCGAATGAGATGTTCCCTGCACTGTACCAGGCACTGAACCGTCACATCGTCCGGGATCAAATTCTGTTCGATCAGGTTCCTTAGAAAGCGAAACTCCGTTTCTGATGCGCTGGGGAATCCGACCTCTATTTCCTTGAATCCAATCTTTACCAGATGAAGGAATAGTTCCGTTTTTTCCTCAACCGTCATGGGGATTGGCAACGCCTGATTGCCATCCCGCAAATCAACCGAGCACCAAATAGGCGCTTTATCTATACGTCGACTTGGCCACTGGCGATCCGGTAAATCGATCAGCGGGTACGGGACGTACTTGTTGATGGAATGTTTTTGCATGAGTCAAAACCTAAAGACTCAGGAATGCTCCGCTTTCTGTCAAGGATTGGGACAATTCCAAGTTTTGGGAGATTATTGTTTTCAGATTGACGGAAATGTCTTTAATTAGGCGGCATGTTGGAGAATCAGATAGAAAAAGAATCTTTTAATCTGGAATCAACAGAGCCAGCTGGGTTCTGGATTCGGGTTGCTGCTTACCTAATCGATTTTCTGGTCCTGCTTGTTTTGGTGGTGGCCAGTATGTTCGTGAAGACTGCCGCACTGTACTTCGTAGTACTTATACCTATGCTACTCTATAAGCCCTTACTGGAAGGTTTATTGGGTGGTACCGCGGGCAAGTTGGCCCTCGGTATGCGGGTGATTAATCCTGAAGGTGAAAAAATCGGCATCGTCGGTGGTTTGGTTCGCAGCGCAATTTTCCTTCTGCCGCAAATTCCTGGCACCATGTTGAAAATGAAAATGCTGGAACAGGGAATTAGTCCTTTTGATACGGAAGCAATGGCGACTTTTCAGCAGTCAACAATGATGTTGAACGTTGCCAACCTTGGTTTGACGGCTGTTGCGATAATCAGCTGCATCGTAGTGGCATTTACTCTCCGTAAGAGAGGTCTGCATGACATGATTGCCGATACCTACGTTATCAAACTGGATAAGGGTAACGATTGATGAAGGATAAGTGCATTGTCCTGGGAGTGACTGGATCCATCGCTGCCTACAAGGCGGCAGACTTGACGAGCATGCTGGTCAAGGCTGGAGCAAGCGTTCGGGTAGTCATGACGGAGGCAGCAACTAAAATTGTTGCTCCAATCACCTTGCAGACCCTCAGCCGAAATCCAGTTTCCGTGGATATCTGGGCAGAAGAAAATGGTTGGCAACCCGGACATATTGAATTGGCGGATTCAGCGGATTTATTTGCTGTTGTTCCAGCCACTGCCAATACTATTGCTTGTTTCGCCCATGGGTTGGCGCCGAACCTGCTCTGCAATATTTATTTGGCAACCCGTGCCAAGGTCCTGATCGCTCCGGCTATGAATTGTAAAATGCTGGATCATCCGGCCACCAAGGAAAACTTGAAAGTACTAGAAGGACGAGGTGCGCAAATTCTTGAGACACAGGAAGGATTACTAGCCTGCGGTTATGAAGGGAAAGGTAAGCTGGCCCCTGTGGATGAGGTTTTTGAGGCAATAAAGGAAATTCTTAAGGACTAAGATGCGCAGTTTACGACAATTCTGGTCAGTACGAAGAATCGGTGAAGATCGTGTGACTCTTGCCCGGTTGGGACCACTTCGACTCTGGTTGGCTCGAGCGGATAAGGAATGGGGATTTGCCTCTCATTATGGCGAAGACGCTGAATTAATGGATTTTGCCCAAGTGCCGGAGGACGTGGTTCCGGAGGATCTAAAGTGGACAAATGTCCTTTTTCGCGATGCTCCAAGGGATTATGTTTTTGAAGCGGTCGCTCCCCCCAAGCCCATAACCATCAGAACGACGGGCCCAATTGGGATTCCGCGGGGTGAATCAAGTGTTTTCTATCTGGCTGTTCCAGTGTTCATCCGAATCCGGGTTATTCTAAATGGGAATTCCCAAACCCTTGGATTGATTTCATCAGAGAAATTGCGCAGAAGCTGGTTTGGATCACAGGCAGACGGAGTATCTTCTTATGCAAATCCGATGGAATTACAGCTGGATTTGGATCGGATAACTAGAAAACCAAATCAGATTATCTATCGGGTGGAGATTAATAACTGCTCGAGTAAGATGCTGAGTTTCGACAAGATTTCCCTGAATTTCAAAAAAACGGGTTTATACAGCGGAGTAGAGAATTTATGGGGAAGTCCCGTTCAGATTGATTATTCGGGACAAAATAAGGAGTGCCCGGTTACATATTCGGATACGGTACCTGGAGATGAGAAAGACCTCCTGGAAGTAGTTCACTCGAGCAAGATTGAAATCCATGATTTAACAAAGTACGTAATTTCCTGTTGTAATTTGATGTAAAAACCAACAGAAAATCACACGAAGTTATGCTGGCTGAATTCATACAACTGCCCAAGGAAGGGGATACGATTGGTCCCTATCTCCTCAGGGAGGTTCTTTCCTCCAGTATTCTGGGCACATTTTACCAAGCCATCCATAAACTCAAACATGAGAATGTTCTGCTTCACATCCTTCCAGAAGCATTGTTGAGAGCAGACTCACGTTTCCAGCAACGGTACAAGGAAACAATCGAGAAACAGAAGCAGTTGCCGAATGGCCCGGCAATGGGAGCTGTTGAGCTTCATAGGATTAGCGGTAACCTTGTGGTACAGTATCCAGTTGGTAACTACAGGTCTTTGAATTCCCTTGTGCTGAAGCGTAAAGAGCCTTTTCCGGAAGAGCGTGTTCAGGAACTGCTAAGGGCTATTGCCAAGGGATTGGTTGATTCTCGGAAATTGGATCAAGGCCACTATTTTATGACTCCGGACTTCCTTTTCCTTGACGAGGATGGGGAAGTGAAAATCGCCGGAATGGGTCTTTTCCAGTCCATCCAATACGAGTGCTTTGAACGATTTGTCAGCGGAGCGGTTATCCCTGTAAACATTGATAAAAAGCGCAGCTTTACCGCACTGGAAATCTTAAGTCCAGAAATTCGCAATTTCAAGTCACGTGACATAAGGAGTGACTTCTATTGCATCGGCATGTGTGCGTATTTCCTGTTAACAGGAGAAAAGCCGGAGCGCAGATGGGCATCCCCTACGAAAGCCCGCCAGGGACTCAGCGGCGGTTGGGATTTGTTTATCAGCCAGTGTCTGGAGCCAAAGCCCACGGATCGATTTTCCAACTACAACGCCTTTTTAGATGACTTGGAAAATGTCGATAATTTGGCTGCAGGTAAGAACAAAAGGTCAGATGGGAATTTGCGCAGAAAACTAAGTCGCATTCCACTGCCTCAAGCAATCGAGAATCTGTTGAACATGCGGCGACTCATGTTCGTTCGTCTGCTGTTGCTGGGATTGTGTGGAATATTGGTAATAGGCTCAGCGTCGATGTTCTATCAGATCATTTTCTCTGACTTTGATGAGGAAGTCTCGGATCGTCCAATTCGGAGGGTTCTGCAGGAAGATCATGCGAATCTCATAATTGAGGCATCACCAGTCAGTGTATCGGTTTCCGTGGTGGGACCGATGAGTGGACGGTTTACCCCGATGGGTTTCCCCCTTTATCTTGATGGCCGATCAGGTAACTATACAGTTCAGGCTCGGGCTCCCCGTTACCGTACGGTGACCAGACAGGTCAGTTTATCCGGATCGGAAGTTACCAAACTGCAGCTCAATCTAACACCTGATTTTACCACAATTCATGTCAAGGGAGCGGTCGGAACAGAAGTTTATGTCATGCCCAAGTCAGGCTTACTCCTACATTTGGGGACGATTGAAGGCACGGACGGACTGGAAATTAAGAATCGTTTACTGACAGGCCGCCACCAATTGGTTGGATTGCACAAGAGCTTGCTCCCTGCGATTGCGGAGGAGATGCCAATGGGGCACTCTCCAGTAAAGATTACCTTTAAACAACCGCCCAAGCCGACAGAATTGATCGTAACCAGTGAGCCCGAGGGAGCCGTTGTTACCGTAAGTGGATCTCGCATGGGACTGACACCGCTAAGGGTAGAAGGATTAAATGTGGGTCGTTTGCTCGAATTACGGGTGGAAAAGGAAGGATACCGGGCAGTTGAAAGGGAGTTGAGGTTTGAACGGGGAGAGCAGATTGAAATCGATACTGGTGAATTGGAGCTGAAAATTGGCACTCTCAGTTATGCAATTGATTTAACCATGCCGAATCCTCCCGATATCAGGGAACTGATGTTCAGCGTGAATGATGAAATGTTGGCAGTCCTGGAAACGGGTAGTCTGGATTTGCCAGAAGGAGGGCACATGGTGAAGTTGGATCATCCGGACTACTATCCCTTCGACGAAAGAATTGTGGTGTTGGACCGGAAGGTGACTTCTGTGGATCTAGTATTGAAACCGCGTCCAGTCCGCTTAATACCGGAAATTGAAGTTAATGTGCCTACGAAGTTTTTCGTGAATGGAGAAGAGGCTTCGTTGACTGAACAAGGTGTTCTACTGATTGAGGCTAACAGGCCGGTCGAGGTTGAAGTGGGAATTCGTGATTATTTGAGCGTGATTCAAACATTCCAAGGTGGACCGAATGAAAGGCGTGAGTGGAAAGTGCCACTTAAGCAAATTCCTGGTCCCGAAAATGGCGAAATGTGGTCACCCCCGTATTTTGATATCCAGATGGTTTGGATGGAATCAGGTGAATTTAAGATGGGGAGTCCAGTAAATGAATTTCGCCGGTTACCGAATGAGGACACCGCTACAGCAGTCGTTTTGACTTCAGGGTTTTGGATGGGAGCTTATGAAGTGACTCAGGATGTCTACGAGCGAGTTATGCGTGAGAATCCCAGCCAGTTTGTCGGCAAGGACTTACCTGTTGATTCGGTGACTTGGGATCAAGTAAACGAGTTTTGTCAAAGATTGACCATCTTCGAGCAGGATGCCGGGCGTGTGCCATTGGGCTGGTCGTATCGTTTGCCAACCGAGGCGGAATGGGAATATGCGGCCAGAGGAGGAACCGACACACCCTTCTCATTTGGAGCAACCGCCACTATCAATGATGGTAATTACCAAGGATTTTATGAACCGGGAAAAACGGGTGGTGATTCCACCGAGGAGCGTTATGGAACATTGCCGGTTGGTACGTTTAGTCCTAATAAGTTCGGATTCTACGATGTCCATGGAAACGTGTCGGAATGGACAATCGACTTATTCTGGGACAGGCATCCTGGAGGTAAAGTGACTAATCCGGTGAATCTGGATCGTGGGAGAGGCTATACGATTAAAGGAGGAAGTTGGCGGAATACGGCGGATCGTGTGCGTTCAGCTGCTCGTGAGGGTGCCCCCGCATCGTCGGTCAGGAATTCGCTGGGATTTCGCCTCGTTTTGGCTCCTGAGGCCAAGCGTAACAACAAGTAGTACGCCTTATCCGATGCATAAATCAACATTGCCAGATCTGAAATAGGTAATTCTACTTCAATCAAATGGGATTAAGAAGAGAACCTGCATTCATTTTATTCGGTGAAGGCATAGACCTATACAGCTGGAAAGGAGCGCGTTGGTTCCTTATTACCTATTTTGGTGCTTTCTGGATGGCTGGTTTGCTGGCCCCACTCGTCTATATGTGGATCCAGGGTATGGAAACGCCCTCGGATCCGGAATCGCTGATCGCCTATCTCCAGTCGAAGCCAGTTTCCAAGTATGTGGATCGGGTCAGGTTGCTTTTTGCCGCCGGTGCGGTGTTTTGGATGATCGGAGCCTGTGGTCTCTGGGGACGATTCGGATATTTCTGGGGAATTGGAGGTCTTCGCTCTATGCTGAAGTTCATGCTTCTGGGAATGGTCTCACTGGGGCTTGTCGTGGCAATCCAATCCGTGATTATTGATCCTACCACAAAAGGCAACTTTGGTACCGGAAAAGTATTGGAGATCATGCTGACAGCATTGGGTGCTGGCCTTGTCATCGGATGGCTGGAAGAGGCCATCTTCAGGGGAATGGTCCTGAGAATGTTTTATTCGGCGACAAACCCGATGTTCGGTGTGATCCTGAGTGCGTTGGTTTTCGCGGCTGTTCACTTTAAGAGTGTCCCAGACGGAATCGGTGAGCCATTCTATTGGTACTCAGGGATGCTGGTGGCTGGATACCAATCGATCAGTGTCTTTCTGACGATTGAGGCAGTTGACTTTTTTAATCTTTTTCTTGCTGGCGTGGTTCTGAATCTGGTTTTCCTGAGAACTGGATCCCTTGTTGGTTGCATGGGTCTGCACGCGGGTTGGGTTTTGGTCCGCAATTCATGGAGTAGACTGGTAGAAATTCCAGACACCGGGCTTACCCAAATTTGGGGGACACAGCGGATTGCAGATGGCTACGCTTCCCTGATCATATTGGTCGTACTCGCGATCGGTCTATATGTGGAACTCTGCCAACACCAGAATAAGGGCAAAGTGGGCTTGGGACAGATGTCTTGAAGCCTTCTTTCCGAGAACTTGCATCGGATGTGGAAAGCACCTCGCTGAAAAGGATCCCTGCTTTCTATGTGAGCATTGCAAAAACAGTATTCAGTGGATCCAAGATCCTTACTGCTCCTGCTGTGGGGCGCCGTATTTCGGGAAAATAGCTGAGCCGGGCCCATGTTCGGCATGTCGGGACAAGAGACCCGAGTTTGAGCAATGCCGATCGCTTTTCCAATATCGTGGAATGGGAGCCCGGCTAGTACATACTTTGAAATACGAGGGTGGAACCTGGTTGAAACCGCAAATTGAGCTGCTCATTCGGGATTCCTCGGATATCCGGGAGTATCTAAGCGAATCCACACTCGTACCGATCCCCCTGCACAGGTGGAAGTTGAGTAAGCGTGGATATAATCAGGCTGATGTCATTGTATCGGCTGCCAAACATGGACTTCCTGCTGTTGAGTCGATGGATTGCCTGTATCGTCATCGAAAGACCCCCAGCCAGACATTCCTTAGCCGTGAGGAGCGTATGAAAAACATGAGGAACGCTTTTAAGTGCTCCCGTGAACTGGATCCGCGGAGACGCATCGTGGTGGTAGACGACGTCCTGACCACAGGAGCCACGCTGAATGCAGCAGTCGTTGCACTGAAAAGAGCAGGGGCGAGGAAGATTTCAGCCTTTACGCTGGCCCATGGTTGAGTTTAGCTGGGCGATTACTAAATTGAATCGATATGCCTTTCTTTTCGAAACCTACCTATTCCACAATTTCACCTGTCAAGAAGAAGGACATTCCAAAGGATTTGTATACTCGCTGCCCGAAATCGGGTGAGCTGGTTTATACAAAGGAGTTGGAAAAGAACCTGATGGTGGTTCCGAAAAGCGGATACCATTTCCCTATATGGAGTGACAAGCGGGTGGAATCCTTGATCGATGAAGGAACTTGGACCGAGTTTGATATGGAGCTGGAATCCAAGGATCTTTTGAATTTCAAAGATACCAAGGCCTATGCTGATCGACTAAAGGTTTATAAGAAGAAAACGGGCCTGAATGAGGCTGTCGTATGTGGACTTGGACAAATGGGCGGTATCCAGGTTAGCCTGTCAGTCATGGACTTCAGGTTTGGCGGGGCATCCATGGGCTCGGTTGTAGGGGAGAAAATCACCCGAGCCATTGAACGGGCCCTTAAGGAGAAATGTCCGGTTATCATTGTTTGTGCATCTGGCGGCGCACGTATGCAGGAGGGAATTTACAGCCTTATGCAGATGGCCAAGACCAGCGCCGCCCTCGCTAAATTGAAGGATGCTGGATTACCGTTTATCCCGGTGCTGACAAATCCGACCACTGGTGGAGTGACGGCGAGCTTTGCGACACTGGGTGATGTCATTCTGGCCGAACCCGAGGCACTGATTTGCTTCGCGGGTCCGCGGGTGATCAAAGAGGGAACCAATGAGGAGTTGCCGGCCGGGTTCCAGCGAACCGAATTTCTTCTGGAAAGGGGATTGATCGACCAGATTGTTCCGCGGGGGGAAATGAGGGATCGAATTATCAATTTTCTGCATGTTTTCCACGTGAAAAAAGCACCGGAAGAATCCAGCGTGGCTTCCTGAACTCTCGGTTAAATCGCTCCAGTCATCTAAATGAGTGAATCCTTGCAGACTTACGAGGCCGTCCGGTCCTATTTATACGGGCTGAGACACCGGGGTGCCTTGTATGGGGTTGATCGAATGCGGGAATTTATCCGGCATTTGGGACATCCCGAAAAAGCCTATCCTGTTGTCCATGTGGCCGGAACGAATGGCAAGGGCTCCACTTGTGCGATGTTGGAGTCCATATTTCGCCAGGCAGGATTGAAGACTGGATTGTTCACGTCACCTCACCTTGTTCATCAGGGAGAACGGGTTCAGGTTAATCGGAAAATCCTTACCCGTGAGGAAGTCATGGAGTACACTCGCCGACTAAAACCGATAGCCGAGGCGATTGAAAAAGAGCACACTGATCACCATCCCAGCTTTTTCGAATTCATGACCGGAATGGCCTTCCTGAGGTTTGCTGAAGAACAGGTAGACATCGGTATTTTTGAAACAGGCTTGGGGGGACGCCTGGATGCTACAAATGTACTCAATCCGGAAGTTTCCGTGATCACATCGATCAGTCTGGATCATACGGACATTCTTGGAGATACGCTGGAGGCTATTGCCGCCGAAAAAGCCGGTATTATCAAACCCGGTAAACCAGTCATCATGGGATTATTGCCTCTGGAGGCTGAAAAGGTGATTGAAACGGTCGCGAAGGAACGAAATTGCCAATTGTACAAAGTGGCTGATGCATTCGGAACTGATGAAACGAACTGCCCGATCACCTGTCTGTCGGGAGATTACCAGCGTAGAAACGCAGCTACAGCCACTTTGGTTGCACGCGTTCTCGCAGACCAGTTTGGAATTACCGAGAATCATATTCGGGATGGATTGCTTAATGTGAACTGGGCGGGGCGTTGGGAGAGGCATCAATTGATGGATCGGTCGATCATTCTTGATGCCACCCATAATCCGGAGGGAGCCATCCATTTGGAGCGCAATCTTCAGGCATTCGTTCGCGAGCGAGGATACAAACCAGTAATCCTGACAGGCACCCTCGGGCTGACCAGGGCGCGTGCACTGATACCCGTTGTTTGTCGATACGCCAGTGAGATTCACTTGCTTGAGCCCCATCAACCACGAGCTTGCTCATTTGATGAGCTGGAATCCGAAATCCCTTCCACTTTTGATGGGCCGTTTTTCCGGAGTAAGGTGAAGGACTTATTTCCCAGCCCCGGCGTCTGCACGGTTGGGCAACCGAACTCAGGACTCGTGGCAACCGGCTCCATCTACCTGATCGGTGAAATCATGGAAGCCCTTTATCATGATGTGCCAGTAGGCGAGCAGGTTCTGCAGGATTGATTAGTTTTGACAGAATTACTGAAATTCAGTAATTCTGTCAAAATGTCTGAGAAACTGAAAATCGGAAAACGGGGAGTTATCACACTTCCTGCAAAATTGCGGAAAAAGTACGGACTTCGTGAATCTGACGATCTGCTGGTCGAAGAAACTGAAGAAGGACTGTTATTGAAGCCGAT
>JAUVDD010000417.1 GCA_030595525.1 Puniceicoccales bacterium | reverse complement strand
GTGGAAAACGTATCATTGATCGGCTCAGGGGGATGGACCTATTTTGATTTCACGAAGGCCAAGGGGCGGTTGCGTGCCTTCATCGTGAACGATTGTAGCAATTTCCAGATTAAGAATTTTGTTATAGACGATAGCTTCACGACTTTCAGTTCACTGACCCTTGGATGGGGTGGTGTTGAGAAAGGAAAAGCGTTGATTGGCCGGGATGGTTTGATCGAGAATCTGACCGCATTAAACGCCCACTATGGATACGGGGCCCTCCAGGCTCACTCGGGTGAAAGTATTGTATTCAAGAACATCAAGGCAAAGGGTGGGGTAGCAGTACGGTTGGAGACAGGGCTCGGAAATATGAACAAGTCCGGTGTTGGTGGCCTGTTTGATATTACGGTTGAGGACGTGGTAAGCATCAACGGTCATGGTGCCCTGATGTTCCAGCCACATACCATGAATCATGGACATGTCAGAGCGCGTAATGTCAGGTCAGACGGTAGTGAGTTTGCCCTTTTGATCGCGCCACCATTCGTTTCCACAAAGAAGTTTGGTGAAGGGAGTCAGAAGAAACCGGGTGGATATGCATCCATCACTGTCGATGGGGTGAAAGCTGTTTATCGGGATGGACCGATTGTTACTCGTTATCCCCATCTGAAATACTATCCGGAAGAGCTGCATGGAATGGTCAAACGCGTCGATAACGGAGATCAGCCAGGATATATCGGACCCTCCATCGCTGCTGTGGCCAATATGCAACCGGAATTGGATAGTATCAAAATCACTAATGTAGAAGCGATCGGATTTAAATATCATCCCGACATCATTGGTCCCGATGATCTGTTTAAGGGGAGTATTAAACATCTAACCAAAATCGCTCCATAGGGATTTTGACTCTTTTGCAAAAGTTTCCTAATACACCTCACTGATCCATATGACATCAAAATATCCCATGAGAACATTACGCATCATACAAATTATCCTGATTCTTGCAGGATCAACATCCTTGCTTAACGCTGCCGCACCACGGCCAAATATCGTTTATTTCTTTGTGGATGACCTTGGTTGGGCAGGCATCCGGGCCAATCAGGAGATTGCTACCGCCAATGGAGCGGACATGGCCGAGATTTCCAAGGTGATCACACCGAATATCGATAACTTGGTAGCCGGTGGCCTCAACTTCACCCACTCCTATAGTAATCCTGTGTGCTCACCGTCACGATCCTCCCAGCAGACTGGTTTCCATCAGGGCCACACCTGGGCGGACTGGAATGACCCATCCGATGACAAGGCCATGCGTACGCAAGACCCGACAATGGGCAAAGTTCTGGCAAAAGCCGGTTATCGGAATGGCATGTATGGCAAATGGGGGTACGGAGGTTCCAAGGACAAAATTGATGCCGTGATTGTGAACGAGCAGACACTGCCGATAAATCATGGTTATCATGATTGCGTGGTGGAACTGCACCATGTTCGAGCACACACATTCCTGCAGCCATCCTTGTGGTATTCCCATGTCGCACCCGATGGGACGGTGGAATTGGAAACGACACTGATTGATAATAAAAAGATGTTCCCGGGCGTGGACTTGTATGCCGACAATTACTATGCGGCTGGCGCAATTAAGTTTATTCGCGAAGAAGCGAATGGGCCATCTCCGTTCTTCGTCCAGATTTCCTTCCAGGTACCTCATGGTCCGTTTGAAGGAATTGAAACTATTCCTGGGTGGTTTGATGATTATGTCGATGTGGATACGTCAACCTGGCCCAGGGGAGTACAACAGTACGCCGCCAACATGACCCTGATGGATAAGCGCCTTGGCGAGGTCATTGATTCATTACGTGATCCGAACAATGATGGGGATGAATCGGATTCAGTGATGGCCAACACACTTCTGATCTTTGCATCGGATAATGGGGGAGGAAGTTATCCTGAACTGAAGTTTTTCAATGGGAATGGGCACTTATCCAATTTCAAGGGAACTGTTGAAGAGGGGGGAATCCGGGATCCGCTGGCTTTTTATTGGGAAGGCGTGATTGAGCCAGGAACGAGCACCGATTACAAAACCTGCATCACCGACATTTTCCCGACATTCTGTGAACTGGCAGGTATCGACCCACCAGTCGGTTTGGATGGCACTTCAATCGCTCCGTTGCTGACTGGGGAGGGGACACCGCGCAAGCGCCCGTATTTCTGCTATGAGAGCCCCGGCCGCAAGGCTTGGTTCTGGTCGATTATCAAGGACGATATGAAGGTCGGCAAGGGACCGGATGGAACGCTTCATTTGTATAATCTCGCCAAGGATGAGTCGGAAAAGAATAACCTCGCTGATAAGCCTGCCTACGCCGGCATTCTTCAGGAGCTGCTTGAACTCGCCATGGATGAAAACCTTGAGGCGGATGACTTGTATGCCAACGTTTTCCCGACATGGATCGGCAAGGATGGTGCCAATGTAAACGATGCCAGTAGCTGGAAGGAGACCGGCACCTGGGACTTCGAGAAGAAGTGGCCACAAAGTGCGACTCCAACCGGTAACTGGAATGCAATCGTCGGAAATCAAACAAGGAAGG
>JAUVDD010000214.1 GCA_030595525.1 Puniceicoccales bacterium | reverse complement strand
AAAATATCATTCAAAAACACAACAAGTATAAATATTCGTGATACAGAGATCTGATCAGAGTCCGAAAGTACTCAACACGCAAAACAAGTACTAAACCGGCAACTCCAGACGGAATGTGATCTGGTCATCTTCGTTGTTGATCAGTTCGAGTGTCCCATGATGGGCCTTGGCAAATTCTCGTGCAATTGAGAGCCCGAGTCCCCTGCCACCGATCTTGGCGTCGCGAGAAGGATCGACCCGATAGAACCGCTCAAACACTTTCACTGCTTTCTCTTCAGGAATGGCCTGTCCGGAATTTGTTACATCCAAGTCGACTTTAAATCGGGATTTCCTGAGGGATAGCCTCACGAAACCATCGTCCCGGTTATACTTAATGGCGTTAGTCACCATATTGAACACGCATTGCCTCAAGAGATCACGGTCCCCGTTTATCTCGATTCCATCTTTAAGGTCGCTCTCAAACTTAATATCAGGAGCTATCAGCTCTGCATCTTCGAGAATTTCGGAGATGAGCAAACTGAAATTCAACTGCTTTGGCTCGATGGTCAGTTTTCCGCTATCCGCTTGAGATAAAAGTAAGAGTTTGCGGATGACTTCCTCTAAACCGCGTACTTCTTCAAACACCATCGCCAATTGTTGCTGTGCTTCAGTACTCTCCTCGGCCGATTGCAGCATAAGGTCAAGATGCCCACGCAGGATTGTCAGGGGGGTATTCAATTCATGTGCAGCATCAGCACTGAATCGCCTCGCCTGCTTAAAACTGTTCTCCAGGCGGTCCAGCATCTCGTTGTATACTTGAATCAGTTTAGCGAATTCCGGGGGTTCATTTTCCTGTGTCAGTCGCTTGTCTAATTCCTCGGCAGTTATACGGGAAGCTGAATCAGTGAGCCGCTTGACCGGTCCAACCGCTCTTGCCGCCAAATACCAGGCGATTAATCCAATGATCAGAATCGCACCTGGTAGTGCCAATAAAATTGCCCGACGAAGCTCATGCATGTCGTTCCGTTCCCGATTCATGTTATGGGCGGCCATAAAGACACCAATCCCATCTGAAAACCCCATCACTCTATAACGCTGACCTTCCACTGTGATTGTTGTGAATACCGATCGATTCATGCTTGGCAACTGCTGTCGGGTGAATCTCCCGGTGCGCCCATCTGCTTGCTGGCGCATTTCCTCGGGAGATCTCCGCTGTAATTCAAGGAGCCTGGATTCAGGGAGTATCACTTTCCCTTGTTCATTATATAAACCTGGGATGCTTTTTCCGATTTCCACGACATTCAGTTGTTCCGGCCAATCTGGTCCCACCCGATTGAATCCAGAGCGGGTGTTATAAAACGCCATTGTATTAGTCCTGACCGTATCTCCCGTGCTTTCCTCTCGTGGCCTGGTATTTCGTGTTCCTTCCATGTTCATCGAGAGGATAAAACTGGAACCTTGTTTCAGGGAAAAAGCGACAAGTTCAGCATCAATCTTCTTAATAGTCGTGACACTAACAATCTGCCATAGCACACCGATAAAACTGAGCAACGCCAGCCCACTGACCAGCATCATGATCAGGACTAATTGCCATTGCCAGGATGTCTTTCGCCTGGTCATCAACTAGGTTTCTTCATTCGGTACCCGACTCCGCGAACCGTTTCAATTAGCGGCGGTTCCTTGAAATCCACTTTTGCCCGGATACGCTTTATGTACACATCCACAAGATTTGTATTCGGATCGAAATCATAGTTCCACACAGCATCGAGAATCTGTGTTCTCGTATAAACCCTGCCTGGTGATCGCATGAGCAGTTCCAGCAGATTAAACTCCCTCGGTGTCAATTCGATTTCCTGATCTCCGCGGGTTACTTCCCTGGTACCAAGATTCATGGTAAGGTCTTCCAGACTGACCAGATTCATGTTTCCACCCTGTGTGCGACGCACTATCGCATGCAGGCGAGCGATTAATTCATCCACATGAAATGGTTTCGCGAGATAATCGTCTGCTCCAAGATTTAATCCTTCCAATCGATCATCCAAAGTACCGCGAGCAGTTGCCAGGATAACAGGAACATTGATTTTCTTCGCCCTGAGTTGCTTTAATATACTCAGTCCGTCAGTTCCCGGAATCATAATATCGAGAACAATTGCGTCATATGGTGTATGAAATGCCAATTGAAGTGCATCGTCACCGTTGTCCACTGAATCCAAAACGAATCCCTCGGCCTTCAAACCCTTTTCAATAAAGCTTCGAATCTTGGCCTCGTCCTCTAATAGAAGCACCTTCATGTTCGAAAAGTACCCTGCTGGAAAGAAATATTCAAGATTTAGAATATTAATTTTTTGTCATGTAATTATCCCCGATACGTTCATATGAGCCTGTCATACTCTGCTCATCAACTTTAACAAATCAATAAAAGGGACTCTCATGAAAAAGAATATCATCACTCTCGCTATTATCGCAATTTTTGTTACCACCGCATTTTCTGCTCAGGTAGACAAAATCGAAAGGAATCGAATCTCCTCAGAAGAAATGGCCAGCAACCTGATTCAAGAATTTGACACGGATAATTCGACTGCTCTTAACCAATTGGAACTCTCAGGTGCAATTACCTATTTGAGATACACGCGTCCAATTGTTAACCGTCGGCAAGGTTCTAACGCGGTTTCACTGGATCTTCCCAATCCTCCGAAGATTGCAGTTGGCTTGGTCGACGCTTTTGACGTAGATAGTGACGTTCAACTGACAGAAGAGGAATTGTCAGAAGCAATCGCCTATTTCCGTGAGCTTATGAGAAACAATCGCGATGCCGTTGTTGTTGCCAATTAGTTCTCATTCAACAATTTTCTATTACACTACTAAATAAACAAGAAAGGAATACGTTATGAAAAAGATTATCATCACCCTGAGCATACTCTCCGCATTCGCTGTTTCTGCAATCGCACAACAAGAGAAACCAGCCCGTACAGAACGTCCGGATGGTGGCGCTATGGCAGAGAAGTTGTTTGCCGACTTTGACGCGGATAAGAATGGTAAGCTCAATGAAGCAGAACTCAACAAGGGGCTAGCTTCATTACGACCGGATCGTGGACAGGGCCAGCAAGGCGAGCAGAGTGCACGTCCGGAAGGACAAAAGCGTCCGGAAGCAAAAGCTTCGCAAGGAGATCGTCCATCTGGTGGAAACATGGGAGCCATGTTCATTAAACGAAATGACAAGAACGAGGACAAAGAGCTCAACAAAGCCGAGCTAACCGAAGGCTTCAAGAACATGCCTCAACGTGGCGCACAAGGACAAAGAGGAGGAAGAACACGTCCCCAAGGCGGCAAGTAATTTTTGATGAGGTTTGTTGGGATATAAAAGGTGAAGGCCCGTGTGTGAACACGGGCCTTTTTTTTATTTATGTTAATTTGCTACTTTCCTGGTTGCCTCAAGAATCTTCTCCGGTTCTAGACGAACCTTGTAGTTCTCGTTCACGTGAGAGAACTGAATGACTCCGTCCTTATCCACTACAAACACTGAAGGGTGTGGTAATAAGTGATGGGTCTCACCCGAATCTGCCTCAAGATCAATATTGTGGGATTCCAAATATTTCCCAACCAACTCATCGGGTACCTGAAAAGCGATACCTAACTTCCGGGTCCATTCCATTGAGCTATCAGAGAGCAGTTGATATGGTAAATCGGATAAATCCTTTTTGGCATTCAAGATCTGATAACGATCTGGACTAATAGCCACAAGCTGCACACCCATTTGATCCAATTCCGGGATGATATCGACGATCGAAGAAAGATGCCTGTTACAAAACGGGCACCAGCCACCACGGTAAAATATTAGGGCAGTCGGCTTTTGAGCTAGAAGGTTTTTGATTTCAACCTCTTCTCCACTGCCAG
>JAUVDD010000253.1 GCA_030595525.1 Puniceicoccales bacterium | reverse complement strand
GGTTGTTTCCAGCAGTGAATCGTGAACCCAGGCCCTTGTTCATTCGCACGATTTCTCCCAGGAGCCGCATGACATTTCTCTGACTGCGTTCCGGTCGCACGTAGGCAATTTCCTCATCATTAAAAACAATGCCTCCGAGCCTGTCTGAGACATCGAGTACACGCCATGCAGCGAGGGCTGCAAGTTCTGCCGCAGTGACAGATTTCATTTTCACCTGACTCCCAAAGAACATGCTTGAGCGCTGGTCTACGATCAGGAGTACCGGGCGTTCCCGTTCTTCATTGTAAACACGCACATGAGGCTTTCCAGTCCGGTTGGTCACTTTCCAGTCGATGTTGCGGATATCGTCTCCAACCCGATAGTGACGGATCTCTTCGAAGTCTAGTCCGCGTCCCCGAATCAATGATGCGTGTTTGCCCGAGAGCAGGCTCCGGACAGGCTGCTTGGGAAGAAATGAGAATCCTCGTGCTTGGGCACGGAGCCTTACCAGGCTTTTCAGGTCAGTATAGACTGTATCGGAATTCGCCATGAAAATATTGCTGCCCGGGCTTTATCAAGCGACAGCGACTTGCTTAATGATTTCGTCTATTGCAGCGTCTGGTGTTACACCATCAGCGAGTGCCTCGTAACTGAGGATAAGACGGTGACGAAGTACTGAATGAACAATGGACCTAACGTCATCCGGTGTCGCGTAGTCCCTGTTTTGCAGCCATGCCGTTGCACGGGTGGTCTTATCCAAAGCAATCGTGGCTCGTGGGCTGGAGCCGACCTCCAGCCAGGTTTTGAGATCACTTTGATATGCTTCCGGCTGGCGAGTGGCCATGACGAGGTCCACTATATATTGTTTCAGATTATCGGATACGTGGATTTTATGAATTTCCTCGCGAGCCTGGAATATTGCATCTTGTTCGATTGGATCATCACTTGCAAAAGACTCCTGTGTTTCTTCACCTCTGACGAGATCCATGATTTTGGCTTCAGAATCCGCGTTCGGATATTCGACATTGATTTTTAGAAGGAAGCGATCCATTTGGGCTTCCGGCAGAGGGTAAGTGCCCTCTTGTTCGATTGGATTCTGGGTGGCCATCACCATGAATAGCTTCGGGAGTTTACGAGTTTTCCCGGCGACTGTCACTTGGCGTTCCTCCATGGCCTCAAGCAGGGCGGATTGAACCTTGGCTGGCGCGCGATTGATTTCGTCCGCCAGAATCAGGTTGTTAAAAATGGGACCGGGTTGGAAATCAAGTTGTTGTTTCCCGTTTACCTCATGGTAAATATCCGTACCAGTAACATCTGAGGGCAACAGATCCGGGGTGAACTGGATTCGGCCCAGGTCCGCATTTAACGCAGTTGAAAGAGACCGGATCGATCGAGTCTTCGCTGTGCCGGGTAGTCCTTCAAGAAGGAGATTTCCGTTGCAGAGCAGTCCCAATACCAGGGATTCAACTACATGGGATTGCCCAATCACCGATCGTGACACGACTTCCTTTAATTTTGTTACTTGTTCCAGAGATGTGTTCATTCTTTCATCCTTCGATATTAATGATATTCTTGAGGGCTCTGCCGCAATTAGAGATCCAATCCCACACCGAAGATAACCCTGAAGTCATCTTTTTTGGGTATTGTACCATTTTCATCCGCAACAGGATTATTCATCCTGTCCCAAATGAATGAGAAGTTCAGATCGATGTTGTCGGTGACTTCGATCTCCAGGGTTGAGTCAGAGTGCGAAGTAATGCCGCCTGCCTCATCGGATGCATACTGTGCCCGATAGGTTCCGATGAAATCCATCCAGTCAGTTACTTCCCAATCGATGACGGCTGTGATGATTCCACCAACTGAGGATTTGCTGGGATCTTCACCTGGCAGAACATCCTGGTACTGGATTTTCTGCCATGACGGCCCTCCCGTTATATCCACTTGAAGATCCTTTTTATCGATTATGGTGTATCCTAGGGAAGCACTGTAAGTTTGTCGGTGAGAGATGTTTTGAAAAGGATCGCGGAAGTACTCCGCACTGAGTGGTCGTACGAAAAACCGTTTGGAAAAGAAATAGTCGAAATACCCATTGCTGCGGTGACTGTTGGCAGTTTCGATCTCTTCAGTGAAACTGTAATTACCAGTGTAATCCCAGTAAAGTCGAGTGAGGGCGGTGCGCCGTTGCAATGTTGCCTTAGCGCTGTAATCTGCTTGCTCAATATTGCCGCTACGGACATTCGATCCGAAGGAAAACTTAACATTCCAAGAATCCCGTTCCCTTGGTTCTCCGGAGGCGATGCTGACAATGTCCTTGCGATCAACTTCTTCAATATCGGATTGAGTACTTAGGGTTGCCGTCTGGCCCTTTAATTTCAACTTGCCAACTACGCTCGTGCGGTTGTTGGTCCGGATCATTTGGGGTGAAGCAGTATGGATTTCCTCAATGTCTTCCCAATCAATTGTAATGACACCAAAATGATCACTATCGAATTCAACTTCTTCCTCATACATGACCCTGAGTTCGCCCTTCAACCATTCGCCTGAATCCAGTTTGATCCAGTCCCATTCGTCATCACCACTATCTAATATCGGGGAAAAGACTTGTGCACCAATAGGATAGGTAAGGCAGCAATAGGTTAATAATATGAGGAAAAAGCAGTTAAACTTACGAATAACCATATCTAAATGTTAGGATTTGATCAGTCGAAGTCAATCGATTGGATGGCAGAAGGCATACTACTAAAGTGTCATATGTGGTTGGTTGACGGTGCGATGTTAATTCAAATATTTTTCTTGAAAGGAATTGGATCCCTACAAATCCAGAAGAGGCCTAGTTCGCATACTTCCGTCTCTACGGCCCCCTTGAACCCTACTTCGACCGAAGCTGGGTACTGCCGGATATCAAGAAAGTAAAATAACCAACAACAACGAAAAACCAAATACAATGAAGAGAAAATTAAGCCTTTTGTTCGCGTTGATCACAGCGCAGTTCAGCCTATCTACGCAGGTTAGTGCTGAAGAGAACCTGCCGGACTCTCAATACTACGGCTACAAGATCGTTCACCATATGGGTGCAGTGGTTGATCATATCGAGAAGTTCGGGTTTAACGAATTTGATCATCCTCGGATCGCCGATTATCGATCTTTTGTGATCACTCCAGCTCTGGATCATTTCTATTCCAAAGCAGTAGTAGATGTTCGCTTTGGCCCTGCCATTGTCGATGTGCCGGCCAAAGATGACCGCTATTCGAGCATTGAGATCTTTTGTCAGGAGCATTTTGCGATCTATGACAAGGTCACAGCGAAGGATGGCGAACGCTTTGTTATAGTTCATGAGGATTACAAAGGAGAGTTGCCCAAGGGAACTGTAGTTAAGACGAAGTCCAATTTTCCTTTTGTCTTTCTGAGGACGCAGTCCTTCAAGTTCAATGATGATCAAGTAGCCAATGCTATTCGTCACCAAGCCCGGGCTATGAGTGTGTGGGAACCCGTTGAGCTTCCTAATCCTAAGAATACTCAAGCGCTCATCAAGTGGACCATCGACAACTCGATACCCTACAAGCAGACAAATAAACTCATGGCTGAAGCTGCGAAGACTTATACCCCTGCGGTTCACAAAG
>JAUVDD010000352.1 GCA_030595525.1 Puniceicoccales bacterium | reverse complement strand
AATGCGGCCCAATCTCGCTGCAAGTATCCGGACATTTTCCCGACGCGTTGTGAAAATAAAATCTTAACCCTTGTTTGTTCAGGTGGTGGGTTCCCAGATATTCAGACAATCCGAGTACTTCTCCCAGGAAATATGAACTCACTTCCACCGTCGATTCCCCGACCCGGCGACCGAATTTCTCTGACCGGTCAACGATCAGGATTTGCAGCTCCGGATGCATTTGCTTTGCCAGCAATGCTGTCGCTGAGCCGGAAATGGCCCCGCCAATGATGATGGCGTCATATGGGTTATTGGTGTTCAAATCTGGCATCTGAATGAATTATCTGGATATCAGGGCAAATGCACCGGAATTTCAATCATGGAAATGTCCCAATTTACTGGATCCAGTTGCACTGGTTAACAAAAGGAAATGCTTCCCTTCGAGGTGATAATTAGTAAAGGTTGTTGCCGAAACAAATGTATTTTAAGTTATGAAGAGAAGATATTTATTCATCCTGTTTATTATTGGTACCGTTCTCAATGCAAATGATTGCAAGATGGGAGAGTGGTATGTTTCGCAAGAACTGAAGGTCGACAGCTGGGCTGGATCGGTAGATGTTGCCCGAAATTCCAGTGATTGGAATGAGTTCGGGCAATGGGATTTTTCTGAGCGAAGGGACTTCTCAAACAAAAAGAGTCCTGTATTCGGGATTTCTGAAATTATTGCTGACGAAGCATACACCCAGGGCATCTACGTGGCGGGGCTGGCCAATCTCCGATTGAACGGTCAATTGGTAGAGCCAATGATGAAGAGCTTCTTCTCCCTGGATCTTGAAAAGGGAACCAATACAATCGAGCTGGAGCTTGCTCAGCTTCCGGAAACTGCCAAGAACCGGAAGGTTGCTCTGAGCAAGGTGGATCTGCAGTACATGGATCCATCGCGGGATGACATCCTGGAGGCAGCACGGTTGGCCATTAATTTCCTCGGGGAAACCCATGCATCCTATGAAGCGAGTAAATACCTGACCAAGCTGGATCGGCTGGAGAAGCAAAATGCTCCAATTGAGGAAATTGATAAATTACGCTACGAAGCACTTGTTCTGAACAATCCGGTGGTGAATTTTGATCAGATTTTATTCCGCGATTCAAAATCTTCAAAATTCCCGTCCAACTGGCAGGGGAATTCCACATACCTGCGGAGGGGAGGAAAGGAAACTCAGCCCAGTTTCGATAATTCTCTTCAGATGTTAAATCTGAAGGATGCCTCGATGAAGACTATCTATCAACCGCTGGACGACAGGGAAGGTGTGATGGATGTTTGTTTGGACTATTCCGGAGAGAAGTTCCTTTATTCGGGTATCGATACGGAGACGAACACCTTCCAGGTCTACGAAATGAATCTGGATGGATCAGGGAAGCGACAGATCACGCCGTACTATTCTGAAATCGACAATTACAACGGAATTTACCTACCAAATGGAAAGAACATGTTCTGTTCCACGGCTTCCTAGAATTCCGTACCTTGCGTTGGCGGGACTGATTATGTGGGAACGCTTTATGAGATCAATCAGGATGGAACCGGGATGCGCCAGGTCGCCTTCGACCAGGAAAATGATTGGTATCCCTGGGTTAAGGAGAACGGTCGTGTCATGTATAGCCGATGGGAGTACACCGATAACTCGCATTACTTTACACGGATCCTTTTGGAAATGAATCCGGATGGGACGGCAAACCGTTCGATTTACGGATCAAACTCTTACTGGCCGAATACAATTTTCTACGCCAAGCAAACCCCGGGCAATACTTCAAAGTTCTCTGCGATAGTTTCCGGACACCATGGTAGTTCGCGTGGAGGTGAGTTGTTGATTTTCGACCAGAACAAGGGAGATTTTGAAGCGAATGGCGTCGTGCAACGTATTCCTGGTCGCGGCAAGCCTGTCAAACCGGCGATCATTGATGATTACACCGCAGGCAGGTATCCAAGATTCGTGCATCCCTATCCCTTGAGCGAAAACTTTTTCCTGGTTTCCGGTCAAATGAAACCCAACGACAAGTGGAGCCTCTATCTGGTCGATACCTTTGACAACATGGTACCCCTTGCCAGCAGCAAGACGCATTTGTTTGAACCGATTCCTGTAGCGGCGCGAAAAATGCCCCCAGTTATTCCAGATCGTCGGAATCCGGTCGCCGAGGGCGGCACCCTGTTTATCCAGGATATCTATGAAGGACCTGGATTGGAAGGCGTCCCCAGGGGAACCGTTGATGCCCTGCGCATTTTCACTTATGGTTACGCTTATCGCTTAAATGGATCGCACGACACCCTGGCCATCGAGGGTGGATGGGACACCAAGCGAATTCTGGGAACTGTCCCCGTGGAGGAAGACGGATCGGTGATGGTCAAGGTACCGCACAACATGCCGCTTTCAATTCAGCCGATCGACAAGGATGGCAATGCCCTTCAGGTGATGCGTAGTTGGACGACTGCTCAGCAGGGAGAGGTTGTTTCCTGTGTCGGATGCCATGAGCCCAGTCGCGCTGCTCCAGTTGCGAGAGTGGTGATGGCTTCGCGTAAGGCTCCGCAGGAATTGACGCCCTGGTCAAAGGCGGGCCAACCCTATGGATATGGATTCAAAAGGGAGATCCAGCCAATTCTGGATCGTTATTGTGCTGGATGCCATGATGGGACCAATCCGGATCTACCGAACTTGCACGATGACACTGAGGTGAGATTCAACGCGAAAGCGATATTCAGTAATTCCTATATGGCCCTGCACCCATATGTGAGGCGGCCGGGACCGGAGAGTGATTTGCATGTGCTTACACCCATGGATTATCATACTTCTACGAGTCCATTATTCCAGATGCTTGAAAAGGGGCACCATGGTGTGCAGTTGGATGACGAGTCTAAACGGGAATTAGCTACTTGGGTGGACTTGAATGTTCCCTACCATGCGA
>JAUVDD010000386.1 GCA_030595525.1 Puniceicoccales bacterium | reverse complement strand
CCGTATCGATGTTCTCCAAGGAACTTCCATCATAATTCAGAAATTGAAGCGCCAATTTATCACCACCCCAGTAATTTCCAGTTCCAATCAAAACAACATTGCCGTTACCGAGTGAGTACAAGTCCTCTCCCTTGGCGGGATATCGAAATAATCCAGCCATTGGGGTTCATTGGGGTCCGTCATGTCGATAACCTGCAATCCCCGATACTGGTTGTAGAAATACAGCGTATTTTCTTCCCACGCCCAAATGTCAGCTTCCTCAATAACCAGATCATCCGACTTTTCGGGACCGCCGGCCCCATCGTTCAAGTAAGTGACATCCCGGGAAGGAGGATAATCCATCAACACGGACTCCGGAACCGATGCACTTTGCATTTTGCCGGCAAATGTGGACTTTGCAGGATTGGTCAGAACCCGTAAGGAGGAGGCATCGTAGCCATCTGGCAGGGCAATTTTCAGCCACCCGGCATCAGGATTATCACGATACCCGGAGGCAATGGCCAACCAGCGGTCAGTTGCCGCGTCATGCATCTCGACGCGTACCTGCTGGGTATCATCATCCAAATGCAGCAATACCGCTTCGTTTTCAGATCCAACAACCAAAGAACTACTGGCAACCAGAACTGTTACCAGACCAAGGCATAAGGAACGTGTTTTCATGCTTTCCCCTGAGTGTAACATAGGCGCGACGCCTGTCTGCGTCAATTCCTTCGACCACAACAGAAGGAAAATGTTCCACAATCTGTTCCGATTACAAATTCAGGGGGTCACCCCCCTTTATTGCCACCAAACAAATTTTTAATACCGTCAACTGTAGCTCCGGGGGACTTTGCGACCGACATGAGCACCTGATTCAGGACAACCGACATGACTTCGAAAGCCATCTCATCAGGACTTATCCCCCCTTCATCGGTTCCAATGTCGCGAAGGACAATCTTTGGCAATGGAAGTGGCACAGTCGCACCGGCCACAGTCATGGCGACTTGTCCTTCGTCAATTATCAATTCCTTGATCTCTATCTTTATTTCACTTGGTGGTGCTTCTTCCACCGGTTCTGCAGGAGCTTCTCCATCTTCAACTGGGCGCCCGGCCGCAGCTTGGACATTTTTAAGGATTTCCTTGATATTCGAGGTCAAGAGCTTCCGCTCATAATTGAATTTCGGACCGGAAATATGGATTTTCTCGATCAGTATCCGATCCCCCATGATAGAAAAGGGCGCCACATTCATATGGGCCATGTCAAAGGCGATTGAATGACCAGATTTAAATCCTTCCGGATTCCCAAGGACAAATCCTTTCAAGGTGCCCGATCCAGTGAGTGGAGATACTTTCAGACTGTCCAGATTCACGGACGTTTTAGTTACTTGCGGAACAAATGCTTCGACTCCCACCACAGCCACCTTGCTTAGGACCATTCCCCCGATCAGGTAGAATGCGACTAAAATTACGACAACTATGCCTCCAAAAGTAATGTATCTCTTCTTCATAATGTTACTTTGTCAGTTTTGCAGAACGGTGGCAAAACCATTTATTCTGTACGCTTGATTCTTAGGTTTGCATTTCTAAAGTAGCCCACATCGAGAACACGATACCAGTAAAGAAAGTGGCGATGGCTGGTGCTAGCGGATTCGTCGGCACTTTCCTTCGCAAGTCTTTTGCTGACCAGTACAAATGGATCGGACTCACCCGTTCTCCATCGATGGAAAGGAATGGACGCGATGATCCGGTCACTGATTGGCGTCAGTGCGACTTATTCTCGTTGCCTCAAGTCAGGGATGCCATGGAGGGAGCGGAACTGGCCGTCTATATGGTACATTCCATGCTCCCTTCCAGCAGGCTCGTTCAGGGGAATTTCAGCGACATGGATCTGCTGCTGGCGGACAATTTCATCCGCGCAGCAGAGGAAGCCGGCGTAAAACGTGTCATTTATCTGGGAGGGCTTATTCCTGAAGAAGAAGAGGAATCCCAACTATCCCCGCATCTGGCCAGCAGATTGGAGGTTGAACGGGTCCTCAAAGGAAGAACTATTCCGGTTACTGTTTTGCGGGCTGGTCTGATCTTTGGTCCCGGTGGTTCTTCTGCCCGTCTACTGCTGAACCTGACAAAGCGCCTCCCTTGGATGGTTTTTCCCAGATGGACGAGAAACACGACCCAATCAACTGATATTCAGGATGTTGTAAAAGCGATAGGAATTGTCCTGAAAGATGATTCGATGACCGGGACATATGATCTGGGAGGTCATACTCCGATGAGTTACGGAGAAATGATCCTTAAGACCGGCAGATTATTGGGGCGCAATACTGTTTCTATCAACTTCCCCGCCAACATGTTCTGGCTGAGTCGCAGCTGGGTCAGTTGGTTCGGTAGCACGTCCCCGAATCTCGTCAACCCACTACTCCAGAGCCTCCGCCATAACATTCATGCACGACCCAATCCATTGCTCGACAGGATCGTTGATGACGCGGTCCCCTTCAAAGAAAGCGTCCTTTCAGCGGTGAATCCGGAAGGAATCCCGCATCCCAATCCAAGGCAATCCACACAGCAGTTGGACAACAAACTGATCCATCGTGACAAACGGGTCAGATCGATCCAGCGCATGCCCTTACCGCCTGACTGGCCCGCCATGCGTATCTCCAAGGAATACAGCAATTGGATTAGCCGGGCTTCCATGCGAATTATCAGGGAGCGCCGGGATGATGCCGGCGTCCTTCGTCTCTCTTTCATCCGCAGAAGATGGGTTCTTCTCGAACTCACTCCCACTCCCTACTCTAT
>JAUVDD010000208.1 GCA_030595525.1 Puniceicoccales bacterium | reverse complement strand
ATGATCATCGGTTCGGCAGGTTTTTCATACGAAGTAAATGGATCCTCCACGCGGACATCATTGACCTTGACGGAGCCCTGTTGAATCAGGCGGCGTGCTTCCTTTTTGCTCTGTACCAGTTTGCTGTTACCGAGCAAGTTCAGTAATGACTGTGTGTCTTCACTGGCCAAATCACTCCAAGCGAATGATGGCATATCATCCGGGCGCTTGTTCTGGGAAAATACCTGCTCGAACTGCTGCCGCTGATGTTCGCCGACGCCTTCTCCATGAATCTGGGAGGTAAGGATTGTGGCCAGGCTTTTCTTTAGCTCCATCGGATGCTGGCTCTTGAGCTCTTCAACTTCCTTTTCGGACTTGAGAAGAAGCAAACGATAGTAATCGGACATTACTTCATCACTGATGGACATGATCTTTCCGAACATATCCTTTGGGGAATCATTAAAGGCAATGTAGTTGTCCTGTGACTTGGACATCTTTTTCACCCCATCTGTTCCAACGAGTAGTGGCAAAGTCAATACAGCTTGCTCCGACTGACCTGCATCCTTTTGCAATTGTCTTCCAACCAGGCAATTAAAGGTTTGGTCTGTTCCACCCAGTTCAACATCTGCCTCGATCATAATGGAGTCATATCCCTGGACGAGAGGGTAGAGGAATTCAACAATGGAAATTGGAGTGTTTGTTGAATAACGTTTCGAGAAGTCGTCACGTTCCAGCATCCTGGCAACCGTCATCTTTCGTGCCAGACCAAGACAGTCAGTGAAAGACATGTCCTTGAACCATTCAGAATTAAATCGGACGGTTGTCTTCTCTGGATCAAGAATAAGGTATGCCTGCTCAACGTAGGTGCGGGCGTTTTCCTTGATTTCGTCCTCCGTAAGGACCGGGCGTGTTGAAGAACGTCCGGATGGGTCTCCAATTAAAGTAGTGAAATCGCCGATAATGAGAATGGCTTCGTGTCCAAGGTCCTGAAATTGGCGAAGCTTGTTGAAGACGACCATGTGACCGAAGGTCAGATCAGGTCGGGTCGGATCAACTCCCAGTTTCACCTTCAGGCATTTTCCATCCTTTATTTTCTCAAGCAGTTGTTCTTCACCGTAGAGACCCTCGGCGTTTTGTTTAATGGTATTGATCGGATTCATGATTCAATTGGTGCTTTCGAATTGACGGCAATAAAGTCAACAATGGCATCTGTGTCGTCGAAATGTTCCATGACAAATTGCAGAATATCGGCAAGATGGATCTCGTGAGCCATGGAGAAATCGCGATCACCACCACAACCATACATGAGATCATCAGACATTTCCCCACGAAGTTTTGCACGAGCCTTTTCAATTAATCTCGGTAACCAAACGATTCCCCGAACAGATTCGGTTTTTGGAGGAAGGTCCACGGTATCGACGATCTTATCCGCCTGTTGTGCCTTCATGGTGTGAAGGAAGTAGTAACGGCGAATACCCGCAAGCATTAGGAACGTCTCGAAATCCGGTCCTCCGTAATTGTTCCAATCCTCAACGAAGTCGTATGCTTCCTGTGCTGAGTGTCCGATGGAATGCAAAAAGTTCAGGTCTTCTTCTTCGAAGAGATTTGCCGTTCCCCGTTTTCCTTCCTTGTAAAGGACATCTGCTTTTTCCCAGATGCGTTTCAAGTTTTGTTGAAACAAATAATTACTCATGATTGCTAATTTGGATTTTCGAAAGTTTCCGTACTAATGGAATATCCGCAGGGGCCCATGTCAACTGCCCTGATTCTTCTAATTTGATCCAGCGAATTTCGACATGATCGATTGGAACTGGGCCGTTTTCCTGAGCAGGTTTACAATAGAAAGGAATCAGGCGGATGTGGTTCACCTCATCCTTATGAGTGACTGGTTCAAGAGAATGCAATATTTCCACCTTGAGTTTCAGCTCTTCTTCCAGTTCACGATGCAGAGCGTCCTCTGCCGATTCACCAGGCTCGATTTTCCCTCCTGGGAATTCCCAGAAGAGGGGCATGCTGCGTTCTGGAGCTCTTCGAGTGGCAAGAAATAAACCATCTTCGACGATGATTCCACAAACGACATCCATTGGCATTTCCTTTTGCATGATCAGAAAGGTTGTGTCTGTAAGAATAGAATATGCCAATCAATTTAAAACATTCTGACTTGCCCAATATTAATTGCCCTGAATATTGATCATCATGCATTGGTTCGTAATCATCCTGGCTGCATTTATTGTATTCTATATCATTCTCCCCAAGCTCAACCAGGCTCCACTGGAAGAAGTTGCTCAGATAATCGAGGAGGGTGCTCCTTTTATCGATGTGCGCACCTCTCGTGAGTTTAGTCAGCGGTCCATTTCGGGATCAAAAAATTTCCCCCTTAATCGCCTGCGCGAAGACATTCAATCAGCCAATTTCGAAAAGGATCAACCCATTGTGTTATTCTGTTTAAGTGGGGCCCGATCGGCCTCTGCCCAGAGACAGCTCAAGATGTTGGGCTATACCAAGGTTATGAATGTTGGTTCAATTGGTCGTGCGCAGAAAGCCTACGAATTGAACAAACCTTAATGGGAAAGTGTCATGGCAGATCGAGTTTCAGGAAAAAAATTTGCAACCCGCAGTGAAGTATTTGCCAGTCATGGTATGGTTGCAACGAGTCAGCCTTTGGCTGCCCAAGTTGGCTTGGATATTTTAAAATCCGGTGGTAACGCGATCGACGCGGCCATTGCGACAAATGCCTGTATGGGACTGATGGAGCCGACTGGCTGCGGGATTGGTGGTGATATCTTCGTAATTCTTTGGGACGCGAAATCCAAAAAACTATATGGTCTGAATGGGAGTGGGCGTTCTGCCTTGGATTCCTCACTTGAAGGAATGAAAGCAGCTGTAACGGCCGCTGGCGAAGAACGCATCCCGACCAAAGGACCACTATCAGTCTCAATTCCCGGATGTGTAGATGGATGGTTCACGTTACACAGCCGTTTCGGGAAAATGGATATGTCCAAGGTGTTGAAACCCGCGATTGGATATGCACAAAATGGTTTTCCTGTAAGTGAAGTAATCGCGTATTACTGGGAATCGACCATGCCGTACAGGGCTGAGTTCCCTGGATTTCTTGATACCTTTTCAGTAGATGGAAAACGTGCGCCCAAAAAGGGCGAAATCTGGAAAAACAATAAGCTGGCCAAGACATATCGGAAATTGGCAGAGCAGGGGAGAGATGCCTTTTATAAAGGTGAAATGGCCCGCACTATGGCAGATTTCCTGGAAAAGCATGGATCCTTCCTGCGGTACAAGGATTTTACTGAGCACCACTCAGATTGGGTTGATCCAATATCTACCAATTACCGAGGATACGATTTATGGGAACTTCCTCCAAACGGACAGGGATTGGCTGCGTTGCAGATTTTGAATATTCTGGAAGGTTGCGATTTTTCTTCGATGGAATTTGGTTCAACCGACCACCTGCATACTTTCGTTGAGGCAAAAAAACAGGCCTTTGCTGACCGGGCACGACTTTATGCTGATCCCGGATTTTTCGATGTTCCTTTGAATCGGTTACTTTCCAAGGAATATGCTGCTGATCAACGGAAGAAGATTGATCCAAAGCATGCTGCAATGGAAGTCATTCCGGATCCAGCAGGCTTGTACAACGGCGATACGGTTTATCTCTGCACGGCAGATTCTGAAGGAAACATGGTTTCCTTTATTCAGAGCAACTACCATGGAATTGGATCTGGAATGTGTCCACCAGGATTGGGATTTGGGTTTCAGACTCGTGGGAGCGCTTTCGCACTGGATTCAGACCATGCCAACGTATATGAACCGGGCAAGCGACCTTTCCACACGATCATTCCGGCGTTTTTGACCATGGATAACCATCCGCTTTGTGCATTTGGTGTCATGGGTGGTGATACCCAGCCCCAAGTGCATGCCCAGATTGTCATGAATCTGGTCGACTATGGAAT
>JAUVDD010000224.1 GCA_030595525.1 Puniceicoccales bacterium | reverse complement strand
AACAAATCCCAGTTTCATATCCATAACTATTTTCCTTCAATAATCAGTAGTAGTTTTTCGTTACAAATTTCAAGCATCCACATCCACCCATGCTTTTTCCCTGGCACTCTTTTCAATGGCTTCACAAACAAGGATCTCGTGATGCCCATCTGATGCGTCAGCAAATAATTCCACAGAATCCTCCCCTCGCACTCTCGCGTAGAAATTGCGGAACAGCATTTTAAAGGTATCCGGAAAACCCTCATTGTGTCCACCGGGATAATCCATGTATGTCAGGACAGATTCATCCTCAAACCCACTGTTGCGCATGATTACCTGATTCGGGTTATCGCGATCACCAACATTGATGTAGTTGGGATTCTCGGAACACCACCAGGCAGATTTCTTCGACCCATAAACCTCGATTCGGATGCAGTTTTTTCGGCCAGCAGCCACCTGCGATGTCGCCAGATTACCAAGTGCACCTCCAGCGAAGCGCATCACAATTGACGCGTAGTCATCCGTGTCGACCGGGTACGGTTCATAATTTGAAGTATCGGCATCACGGACATAGGATTGCACCTCACCAACTGGTCGACGACGTGTCTTGTGAAAAGTCCCTAACGTTGCCAGGACTGACTCAATTCGATCCCCCAGAATGAAGGATGCGAGATCCATCCAATGTGTTCCGATATCCCCGACTGACCGAAGCGATCCACCCTCTTTCGCCAACAGTCTCCAATTGTAATCCGTGTCCTTGTGCAACCAGTCCTGCATGTATGAACCGTTAACGTGGATGATTTCACCAAGCTCCCCTGACTGGACCATCGCCCGCATCTGCAAATTTGCAGGATAGAATCTCACATTATAATCGACCGCGAAAACCTTGTCGGACTTTTCAGCCTGTTCCTTGATGGCAGCGGTTTCTTCACTGTTCATAGCCAACGGCTTTTCACAAATACAGTGTTTGCCAGCTGCCAGGGTCGCCATGGCCTGCTCAAAGTGAAATCGATTAGGGGAAGCGATGTGCACTACATCCACATTCGGAGACGCCAGCATGGCCTGATAATCAAAATTCGGATAGACCTCGGGAATATTCCACTTTTCAGCTGCTGCCCTGGCTTCCTTTTCACTATCGCATACGGCGATGACATTAATTCCGTTACGCCGCAGAGCTTCAATGTGAACAGGCCCAATAAATCCTGTCCCGATAATTCCTACGCCGATTGCTGCTTTCTCGTTATCTCCCATACTTGATTCTATTCAGTTTCCATGATTAATCCCGAAAACCACCTCTGTCCACGAAGAATGGTCACTTTCCGGCTTCTATTCGAGTGGCCCAATTTCAGCAGTTACTCGGTTTTCCGTTTCAAGGGAGGAATTCTTAGCTCATCAGGGTCGGGTAACGAAGGAAATGAAGAATGGGGCTCCATCTGATACCAGTATGCCACAGAGGAAACATTATCCTCGCGCCACCAATACCGTCCCTTACCGATGCCAAGGCTCTGAATGGTAACACGCATATCCTTCTGGAACCGGATGGGATCCTTAATATGCCATCGGTATTCGCCATACCGTCGCTCCGGATCGTCCTTGTTTGGAAGCTCTCGCCCAGCTTCCGGATCCGGCACCACGTAAAAGCCTGCATAAAGGGAGGTAAAGCTAACCTTTGTCTCCAAGTTCCGGTCAGGTGGTGGCTTAAGCCGTTGCCTGTTATATCCATATGAACCCAGAAAGTAATCTTCTTCTCCAGTACCATTGATAGTCGGATATTTGGAATCCCCATCGATGTAGAATTTGACCTCTCCTTCTCCAAACCATCCCGGATCAAATGCGGCTCGGGCAAGGTATGTCCCAACATATTGTCCTTTCCCCCGGATACCATCGACAATCGTATAAACTTCTCCCTCGGGAACCGGTCTCTGTTGACGATACTGGGCATGGAAATAGGCCGCATTTTTTGGAATATCCGTCAGGCTGTAGTCAACCTGATAATACAGGATGAGCAGGTCCTCACCACGGTTCTCCATGGTCATTTTCATTTTCTTGCGGAACGGCATCTGCCAGAAACTATTGAATCCACTTTTTGGCAGCACCGCAATCACTGCAGAATCAATGAACGCGGCCTTATTGCGTCCCCATCCGGCAGCGAAGAAATCTGCCGCGGGCACCTCGACCGAGGGCTCTGATTCGTCGTCCCAGTAAATGCGGAAAATGCAATCCCGGTATGGTGCATCCGCTCCCAGAGTCATCCAAATGTGGTTAATGATTCCGGGACCTTCGACCTCGGCCATGATCAGGGTGTCACCGCCATTCAAACGGTAGAACGGATTAACTTTCCACCCTTTACCCAGCTCCTATGAACGGTCACCGGCACTGCCGTCGGCAATTTCCGTACGAGAGCCCCCACCCTTTTCGCCGGTTATATTCTCCTGACTGATTGATCGTGACAATGCATCACTGGTCAGGAACAAGTTATCCACATCCGCCACAAGGGGAGCTGATACAGTGCCTTCCTCCCCGGAAACCACACTAAGTGTAGCGAAAATAATGCTACATAATATGTATCGTGATATACTCATTTTATAATTCATGTCCTTCTCCTGGTAAACTTGATAACCTTATTATTTCCACTCGTGACTAGTCAGACCGACTGGTCGTCTCTGCTTACGAAACTCCTGGTTATAATCTTGAGCTGCTTTAAGCAGTCGATTCACAACATCAGGAAAGTTCGATGTGCGATCAAACAACTCTGATGGATCTTCCCTCAAGTCATACAGCTCCGAGGGAACAAGCGTTCCATCCTTCTGGGTCTCGATTCGTAATTTCCATCGTTGATCACGTATCCCGTTATAATTGGGGAATTCAGCACTCCGGCCCGTGGCAAAGTAATGGAAATATTTCCTCGGTGATTCGGTCGATCCTTCAATAAGTACTGGAAGAAGACTGCGACTATCTACAATTCTATCGGAATCCAGCGGAACCTCCGCCATATCAGTAATGGTTGCCAGAAAATCAATATTACCCGCCATTACACTAGTTGTCCGGCCGCGTTTGATTGTCCCCGGCATCCAGAAGACAGCCGGCACACGCATACCACCTTCATAGGTCGTACCTTTTCCATCACGGAGAAGCCCAGCGGATCCGCCATCAATGCCATATGCCAACCAAGGACCATTGTCGCTCGTGAATATGATCATTGTCCGGTTAGCAATGCCTTCTGTCTCAACTGCTGCCCGAAGTTGACCCACGCTCCAGTCGATTTCCTCTACAGTGTCCCCGTAGAGTCCACGAATGGATTTCCCCTGGAATCCTTTTCCGGCAAAGAGCGGAACATGCGGCATTGGATGAGCCAGATACAGGAAGAAGGGACGATCCTTGTTGCGCTGGATGAACTCGACTGCCGACTCAGTGAACCGACGCGTCATTGTTGACTGGTCGGGATCGTGTTCAATCACGCGGTCATTCTCAAAAAGTGGCAATGGGGGAAAGCTGGTTCTTTTCGAATCCTTGTTATCCTCATAATGAATGCTGTGATAACCAGTGTACTTTTCCCGCTCGGTGATTTGCTGCAGAAGTTTCTTATCAACCTCAGGAGAAGGTTTCGAACGCGGATTATTCGGCCACATATCATTGGAATATGGATACCCGAAGAACTCATCAAACCCGTGGTTCAGAGGTAACATATCCGGTGCATCACCAAGATGCCATTTTCCAACAATCTTGGTTCTATAGCCCGCTTTTTTCAAATACTCCGGAAGCGTAAACTCATCCTGGTTAAGTCCACGTCTGGCATGTGGGAATGGATT
>JAUVDD010000232.1 GCA_030595525.1 Puniceicoccales bacterium | reverse complement strand
TGCCGCAGCGCAATATCCTTCATCTTTTGAGGGCAACACCATTCTACCGCTGGAAGGTAAAAGCCTGCTTCCAGTACTAAATGGTAAACCGTCCGGGCATGATGCACTGTTTTTCGAGCATGAACGGAATGCAGGTGTCCGGCGCGGCAACATGAAGCTCGCCCGCAAGGGCCTGAACGGTGAGTGGGAGCTGTATGATGTATCTAAAGATCGCGCCGAACAGCATAACCTTGCGAGCAGCAATCCGGAAACGGTGCAGGAATTGGCAAGGCTTTGGAATGAATGGGGCCATCGTGCCAATGTGCTTCCTTATCCGAATAGAAAACCCAATATTTCAAAAAGCAAGAAACCGGAATAACTGTGAATGGTTCTGGGAAATGGATTTGTCCGGGATTTTCCAAATTATTTGTTTAATGTGATTGATAAGAAATGAAATACGGAATCTACACCATTGTATTGATGTGCTGGATGCTCGGAACCGTCGGTACAGCTCAGCCGAACTTCATCTTTTTCATTACCGACGACATCAGTCCGGACGATCTAGGTCCATACGGAAGCAGGCAGGTTCAGACGCCCAACCTGGACCGTATTGCCCAGCGCGGATTGGTTTTCGACAACGCCTATAACGTTATCAGCTCCTGCTCACCGAGTCGCTGCTCAATCATAACCGGACGCTACCCGCACAACACGGGAGCACCCGAGTTGCAAACCACATTACCGCCGGACCAGGTGACATTTGTCCAATTGTTGCGAGACGCCGGGTACCACACGGTGATTTCCGGGAAAAATCATATGGGACTTGCTGAACAACTCGGATTCGAAATCGAAAGTAAATCGAAGCCAGCCGGAAGCGAAAACTGGATCGGTCATCTTCGAGATCGTCCCAAGGATAAACCCTTTTTCTTCTGGTTCGGTTCGCATGATGCGCATTATGATTTCCAAATCAATGACCGTGCCCCGGTGTATGATCCCGATTTGATCAAGGCACCGCCCATGTTGATTAATGGACCGAAGACCCGTGGCGAACTGGCGGGCTATTTTCATGAAGTCAGCCGTACCGATTATTATGCCGGTGAGATTATGAAGGAATTGGAATCCCAGGATTTGCTGGACAACACCTACTTCATCTACTGCTCAGATAACGGCCGCCCATTCCCGCGTTGTAAGACCTATATGTATGAGAGCGGCATCCAGACCCCGCTCATCATTGTAGGCCCGGATGTTGTTACGGGACGCACTGACAGCCTCGTCAGTTCGATAGATTATTCCGCCACAATTCTCGAGCTGGTTGGAATAGAAAAGCCGGAAACCATCCAGGGTGTCAGCCAGATCCCGGTCTTGAAAAATCCGGATGCGGCTGTACGCAACATCGCATTCGCTGAGCGCAACTGGCACATCTATCAGCTGCATGAACGAGCCGTGCGCACCGGTGACTGGCTTTACATCTGGAATGCATGGCCTAACAGGCACAATGTTTGTGGAGAAAGCTCAGTTTTCGCAAAATTCCCAGCAGTGGAAGAACTGTGGAAGGCCGTTGAAAATGGAACTGCCACGAAGGCTCAGGCTCTGCTCACACTACCGGTACAACTGCCTGAAATGTTGTTCAACGTAAAGGAGGATCCTAATCAGTTCAGGAATCTGGCAGAGAATCCAGAATATGCCGATGTGCTGAAGCAGATGCGTGCTCATCTGGATCAGTGGAAAGAGGCAACCGGCGATAGTGTACCGGAGAATCCTTCACGCGATATTCAACCGCTGAATGTCAGTATACGGGATAAAAATTTCAAGCACGGTGAATTTGCGGGGGAGGCACGGCAGGCAACCCGTGTCAACCTTCCCGGTCCGGTTATTCTGGAGTGATCTATTCAGGTGGACGTCAGCTTGGGTATTAACAACTAAAAGCAAAATTATATGAGAGTGATTTTTTCATTACCAATAATGTTCATAGCCGCTTGCATACCGATCTCCTCGCTTGCCAAAGGGAAAGTTCTGGATTTCCCTGATGAAAGAAAAATTCACCAGGTCTATGAAGTCCCTGCAGATATTGATTACAATGGGTTTGTCAATCTAGTCAAAAAGGCAATCAACAGTACGAAGGGAGATAAATGGATAGTGATCCGCTTTATTAAGGATCATGTCTACACCTTTTACTACGACAATGGCGGAAAGCCCTTCATTGAACTGAAAGATTGCAAAAACATCGCTATTGACGGCCAAAACGCCGTGCTGAAAAGAGTCAATGTTAGTTCTGGAAAGATCTTCGATATTCAGAATAGCAAAAATGTTTTTATTCGCAATTTAAGCGTTAACTCTGTCCCCAGGGGCATCAGTGAAGCTATAGTCACAGGCACTGGCGATGCTGTTAAAGGAAACTTTGAAGTCCAGGTACAAGAGGGATTTCCACTGGTTGATTCACCTTTGATTAAGGATGGGCTTGGCTGCTTTGTACTCAAGCCTGATCCCGATGGATACAACGGGTGGAAAATGTCAAAAGCCGTTCCCCGCCTAACCCGGTATGAGGTGGTTTCGACGGAGGATCGACAGCATGTCATCGATCTGAGGCCCGTATTGGCAAATCCACGCCGCATTGAGAAATTGACTGATTGGTGGGGATGGCCGGAAGGATGCATTAAAGTCGGGTATCACGACGAATATCTGGAAGGCAACATCGAGGTTGGCGACCGTATTGTGTTTCACAGCCGAAAAAACGGCGGAAACCGCATCATGTACAGCAGCAACTGCGTCATGGAGAAGGTGACCTTCAATCGAATCAATGGTGTAGCGTTTTATTTGCTACAAAGCTCTTCGCTCGTTTTTGATGGGGTGAAGGTGCTGCCTCCCCGACGGGAAGTGTTCGAATATGTGGATACCAGCGGCAAGCAGCAGCCGCTCACGGTGGCCAAGTCTGCCTGGTCGTGCCCCGCCGGGAACTACGGCAATATCATTAATTGCCGGGATGTAACCATCCAGAACGGGATCTATGTGCGTTTTGGAGATGATAACCTGTATGCACGTTCACAAGTGGTCAGAATCTCGTCCGTTCACGAACCAGACAACGTGATACGTATTAATAAGCGGGATTCAGATCTCCGCGGCGGAAATTTTAAGCCGAATGATGTTCTCGAGGCGTTCGACTTGGAAAATGCAACGCTACTGACCAAGCTGCAAGTCGTAAAAAGGCTCTCATCCTCCAATCCGAAAATAGAAGTATACAAGGTTTCTATCATGCCCGGATCGCTCGCTTCCTCGCTTGGTGATCTGGTCGGTAGTGGTGATAACGAAATCTATCTGGCCAACAGCAGTGCAAGCGCGGGGCTGCGTGTTCTTAATAATGTATTTGTCGATGCTCGTGGTGTGGGAGCAGGACTATGCGTGGACGACGTGGTTGTTCGCAATAATGATTTCATCGGCACGATGAACTGGGCGGTTGTAATCGGGGATTCGTATTACGAAAGCAAGCCCCATTGCACCAAGGCAATTATTGAGGGCAACCGGTTTGAGAACACGGCCTTTGCCCCCTCGCATGCATTTTCCGTGATTACATCGGTAATTCGCGGTCCTGCCGCACGGCAGAAAAAGAACAAGGCCCATAGCTTGGTTAACCGGAACATCGTCATCAGAAACAATACATTCCGCAACTGGCCTGAGAAGCGTTCAGGCCCCGGATACAATGTGTCCTTGGATTTTATCCCGATGCACCTGCAAGATGTTCATGGTCTCGTCCTTTCCGGGAATAGG
>JAUVDD010000112.1 GCA_030595525.1 Puniceicoccales bacterium | reverse complement strand
GCTGGGGTATGATGGTGCAGTCAGTGGTTCCATCGCTTTAAATGCGGGGTCGTGCGGATCATGGCACTGAATACAGCTCAATTTTCTGGATTCCCCACGGGAAGTATCCCAGTAGCCGTTCCGACGCCCATGTGCGCCCTTCTTCCAATCCCGATGCTGAGGGCCATGGCACTTCGCACAAAGTAATACTACTGCTTCCTCTGCGATTTCTGATCCGTCATAATCCACGTAAACGTTTCTGTTCTCCGGGTGATGACAGTTTAAACAAAACCGGTTGGTCCCATGCTTCAGTTCAAATCCGCGGTGTTCCATCAACTGGTCTGGCAGATGCCAGTTTGCTTCAAGGGACCGGTGACACTCCATACAGTTATAGGTCCAGCCACTCCGGATATATTCCAGTCCTGTTTCCTCCCGCGATGTCGTTTTGTCCAGATGCTTGTCCAACAATACTTCTGATTCGCTGACAGTCTTCACAGCTGTGGATTCCACTTCTTCCGCCAACAACTGGCTGACTAGAAATACACTCATTGTACACGCCAGCACTACCAATAGATTCTGCCCCCCCGGTCGCCTTTTACTGCTTCTTTCAGTCAGCTGTTTCATGGTTTCTGTTTTTATAAAATGTGTATTCAGATTTTCATCTCAAGCAAAAAACGAATAAATATTCTTTAATTCCACATTATAAGAAACGAAGGATTGACCTATAAGAAGGGATTAAATTGAATCAGGGCATGAAAAGAGGAGCACAACGGATGATATGGACAAGTATTCTACTTCTTTGGAGCGGGATGTTAATGGGAGCAGGGAGCATCGTAGGAGACTGGAAAACGATCGACGACGAAACAGGGAAAACGAAATCGATAGTCCGGATCACCAAGACCGCAGATGGCGAATTCGAAGGTCAGGTGATCGAAATTCTGCACAGCGACCGTGGACCCAATCCGAAGTGCGACAAATGCCCTGGCGAATTTAAGGGTAAACCAGTGAAAGGCCTGGTCATTTTGTGGGGATTGAAAGAAGACAAGGAGAACCAGTACAAGGGTGGTGAGATCCTCGATCCGACAAAAGGGAAAATCTATAAGGCCAAGGTCGAGTTACTGGAAAATGGAAAACTGAAAGTTCGTGGCTTTATAGGATTCGCCCTGATTGGAAGAAGCCAGTTCTGGGAACCGGCCAGCTGACAGTGTCCCTCTAGAGTTATATTCCCTCGGCGAATAGAATCGCCAAAAACCATAAACCGGCTACAATAATAGTCAGGAGGGAAACATGATAACGAAAATTAGCGGATTACCGGAAAACATCCTGGGATTCGAAGCCAGTGAAGAAGTCACTGCCGAAGACTACGAAACAGTTTTGATTCCGGAAATAGAAGCGGTTCTGGAAAAGTACAAGAAGGTGCGACTGCTGTACCATTTCGGACCTGATTTCAAAGGATTCACGGCTGGGGCGATGTGGGACGACGCCAAAGTGGGTATAAAACACCTGTTGGCATGGGAGAAAATTGCCTTTGTAACCGATGTGCACTGGTTGCGTAACACGATCCAATGCATCAGCTTCATCATCCCGGGGACAGTGAAACTGTTCGGTAACGAAAATCTGGATGCCGCCAGGGACTGGATTATCTATTGATTAATCCCTGAGTTCCAGTCCGACCGGGCAATGGTCGGATCCCGTGACGTATTGGCGGATAAAGGCATTATCCAGGCGGTCACGGAGTTGTTGGGAGGCACAGAAGTAATCGAGGCGCCAACCAACATTGCGACTGCGTGCGCCAGCGCGATAGCTCCACCATGAATACTGCTGGGGTTCCTTGTTGAATACACGGAACGTATCAACAAAACCAGCCTGCAAGTGCTCCGTAAAAGCTTGCCGTTCCTCATCCGTAAAACCGGCGTTATTGCGGTTGGATTTCGGATTGGCCAGATCGATTTCCTTGTGCGCAACATTCAGGTCACCGCAAAACACGACTGGTTTTGTCTCCGCCAAGGTACTGCAATGTTCCCTGAACCGGGCATCCCAGACCTGTGTCCGGTAGTCCAATCGTGATAGATCGCCCTTGGAATTTGGTGTGTAGACATTGACCAGATAGAAATCCTTGAATTCTAAAGTCTGTGCCCTGCCCTCAATATCACCAATTTCGCAACCAATCCCCGGCTTATAGCTCTGTGGTTCAACACGAGTCAAGGTAAGCGTGCCCGAATATCCCTTCCTTTCAGCCGAATTCCAGAAAGCCTGATAGCCGGCCGGGATATTCCAATCCTCCACTTGATCCGGCATGGCCTTGATTTCCTGGAAGCAGTAAACATCGGCCTCCTCTTCCATCAGGTAGATATCCAAACCCTTTTTCAGCACAGCTCGGAGACCATTCACATTAAAGGAAACAAGTTTCATTGCGCTTTTTCAACCTTCCTGCCAATCCGTTTGAGCTTCTTGTGAAGCTTTTTCCACTGGGTCTGGGAAACAATGTAGCCGACACAACTGTCTGTGCCACACCGGCAAGGATGATCAAGAAAATGCTCAATATCGTATCCGTAATCGAAGGTGATCTCCTCTTCTGGAAGAATTTCCTTTAGGGAGTACAGCCATAATTCGTCGTCCTCATTGACCATTTCCGAATTCGGTTCACAGGAGTGGTTGATCAATCGGGCATCGTTGTACGCCTTATCCCCGTCCAGATCCCAGTCATCGTTCAGGTCAAAAATGTAAACCGAGGCTCCACCCGTCTTTTGAGCTTCCTCGAAGAGTTCGAGCCCACGGCGATTGGATTCCTCCTTGTCGATCTTTTCTCCAATGTACTGGACGATCCGCGTACCTTTCCTGATCCGGCGCGATGCGAAGACCCCTCGCCCATGAATTGGCGATTGGCATATTGCGCAGAATGCATTCACCTGCTTGACCAAACTTGGACGGTTGCGATACCCTGTCATGCGACCATACGAAAATACCTAGGCGCACACCCGCAATAACTTTTTATCACAATCCGAAAAGATGACTCCACAATCTCTAGTCGACGAAGCCACCTTCGAGTTCACCATGGGTGATCACTCTGCTGCCCTGGAGAAGCTGGAACAAGCAGTTAAACTGGATCCAGCCTGTTTTGCTGCCTGGCATGCCATGGCGGAAATCCAGTTTGATCAGGATAATTTCGAAGCGGCCCTGGATGCCGGGAACATTGCAGTCGGCATCAAAGAGGACGATATCCACATTCACACCTCGCTATCCCGCATCTGGATGGAGCGGGGAAACAAGGATGAAGCCGAAAAGCACGGTGCAAGGGCCCGCATTCTCGGATGGAAGGAGCAACTTAAGGATCCTATGTAGTTTTTACTTTAATCAATCATGCTTTCTACCCGATGTTAGGATTGAGCTTGAGCTTGGGATTGAGCATGGGATAATTCCCCTCAGATATGGACAAAGCAGAATTTACACTCGAGTTCGAGAAACCGCTTCGCGATCTGCAAAATCGGCTGGATGAGCTGACCGCTGTCTCAAAAAAACAGAACTTCGACGTTTCTGCCGAGGCAGAGGCTATTCGCAAACGACTCGAAGATACCAAAAAGGACATTTATTCACACCTGACCCCGTGGCAACGTGTCATGTTGGCACGTCATCCCAAGCGCCCCTTCTCGCTCGATTACATCCACACCATTTTTACCGGTTTCCAGGAATTGCACGGCGATCGCTCATACGGTGACGATCAGGCGTTAATTGGTGGAACAGCGTTCTTTGAGGGAAAATCGGTCATGATCATCGCCCAGCAAAAGGGCCGTGATGTGAAAGACAATCTCAGGCGGAATTTCGGGATGCCCCATCCGGAAGGTTACCGAAAGGCTCTTCGCCTCATGGAAATGGCGGAGCGCTTCGGCATCCCGGTTATTACTTTTATTGATACGAAGGCAGCCTATGCGGGTGTCGGCTCGGAGGAGCGTCACGTTTCCGAGGCGATCGCCCGCAATCTGCGAGAAATGGCGAACCTGAAGGTGCCGATTGTCGGGATTATTATCGGAGAAGGAGGCAGCGGTGGCGCGCTGGGCATAGCCGTTGTCGACAAGCTACTGGTTCTACAGCATGCTTACTATTCCGTGATCCCACCAGAAGGCTGTGCCGCAATTCTCTGGCGGGACCGCAAATTTGCTGAAACGGCAGCCAACGCCCTGAAACTGGGTGCCAAGGAGCTGCTCGAACAAGGTATCGCTGACGAAGTTATTCCCGAACCGCTCGGGGGAGCCCACCGGGATCCTGAGGTAGCCGCTGAATCGGTGCGCAAGGCACTTTCCAAGAGTCTTTCGAAGTTGAGACGTCTAAAAATCGATACGCTCCTCGATAAGCGATACGAAAAATACCGCAACATCGGCGACTTCATTGACCCAGCCGCTGAAAAATAAGAATAAACATGCTGTCGCTGGTTAATTTGAGCCTGGCCTTTGGTGATGCTCCGCTGCTCGATGTGGCATCACTGGAAATTCAGCCGGAAGATAGACTTGCCCTGATCGGGAGAAATGGATCGGGCAAGTCCTCGTTATTAAAGATAATCACAGGAGAAATTCCTCCGGATTCCGGGGAACGGATTCTAGTTGGAAAGCCGCATATCACATGCCTCCCACAAAAGATCCCCCAGTTTGTGAACCTGTCGGTTGAGGAAGTTCTGCGAAATCACCTGGAACCACTCTCCCTTGAAGATTGGGAGATAGAGGCACGAATTGACAAAGGTACGCGGGCACTGAATCTACCGACCTTCGATCCGTATGAGACTTTAAGTTCCGGCCAAAAGAGACAAGTTCTGCTGCAATCCTGTCTGATTCAGGAACCGGACCTGTTGCTGCTCGATGAACCAACCAATCATCTGGATGTTGAGACGATTCAATGGATGGAAAATTCTCTCCTGAAATTCAAGGGTGCATCTCTTTTCATCTCCCATGACCGGTCGTTTATCAGGAATTTGGCCACATCCATCGTGGATCTCGATCGTGGTATTCTGACCCGCTGGAACTGCGATTATCCTAGTTATTTGCTGAGAAAAGAGGAATCCCTTTCGGCGGAATCCAAACAAAATGCTGTTTTTGACAAGAAACTGGCTTTGGAGGAAGCATGGATTCGTCAGGGAATTAAGGCTCGTAGAACTAGGAATGAGGGCCGGGTCAGGCACCTTTTGCAAATGCGGGAGGATCATCGCCAACGTCGCGGAAAGCAAGGAACGGTTAAGATGGATCTAGGAGGCGCGAGCCAAGCTTCCGGACATAAGGTGATAGTGGCAGAAGAAGTCCTTGCGGATTACCAGGGTGTTCCTGTTTTCAAAACTTTCTCATGTGAGATCCTTCGCGGAGACCGAGTTGGCATACTGGGTCCCAATGGGTGCGGGAAAACCACTTTGATTAAAATTCTGCTGGGAAAAATGGCCCCAGCATCCGGTTCAGTGGAAATGGGAACCAACTTGCAGGTCGCTTACTTCGATCAGAACCGGGACCAATTGGATGATTCGGCAACGATCATGGAGAATATCTCCGACGGGAATGAATTTGTTCAGGTAGGTGGACAAAGGAAACATATCATCAGCCACTTAAAGGATTTTCTTTTCACATCCGAGCAAGCCCATGCGCCAATCCAGAATCTCTCTGGCGGTGAAAGAAACCGGCTCCTTCTGGCCAGGCTTTTTACCCGCCCGTTCAACGTCCTGGTAATGGATGAGCCAACAAATGATCTGGATCTGGAAACCCTGGAGCTGCTGGAAGAGCAGTTGGATGCATTCAATGGTACGCTCCTGCTGGTCTCGCACGACAGGGAGTTTATTGACAATGTGGTGACCGAGTTATTCGTCTTCGAGCCGGATCGGTCAATCCGGTCGATTATTGGTGGATATTCCGATTATACCAATTTCCAAAAGCGGACATCCGCACCGCAGCAAGGAACTTCTTCTCCTCAAAAGCGTACTAAATCATCCGGAAAACCACAAAAGCCACGGCGTTTTCTC
>JAUVDD010000240.1 GCA_030595525.1 Puniceicoccales bacterium | reverse complement strand
TTCCGGACTGACATCCCATCAGGAAATTCCATTCTGGGTACGTCCAGAGACGGCCACCAACGGTGGTAGCTTCGATATGACTGCCAAGGAAACACGGCTCGGGATGGATTTTTCCGGTCCAATTGTTAGGAATGGACAAGTCTCCGGAAAACTGGAAATGGATTTCTACGGTAACATCAACACCCCCACCAACTTGGCAGGTAACCATGGTTTCCAACTACGCTCCCGGCACGCCTACTTAAACTGGGATTTTGGAGACTGGTCTATTCTGGCAGGTAAGACATGGGAACCGTATCTTATTGAGATCCCACAAACCCTGAACTTCGGATACTACAACTTCATGGGTCAGCTTGGATTGCGAAAGACTCAGCTGCGGTTCACCAAGAAAGTGGGTGATCTGGAATTGATCGGAGCTGTTATCGCACCCGTAGGTGGCGTTCATGGAGCCGACATCGACGGCGATTTGCAGGATGATGGAGTCGATTCCGAACGGCCAGTTATTTCGGGTAAGATACTGTACAAGACACCACTCTTCACGGATCAACCAGCGAACTTTGGTATCTCCTTTGTACACGGAGAAGAGAGTATCGATATTCCTGTGACAGGTTCTCCAACCGATTATTCGGCATGGGCGGTTACTGCCGCTTTCAATGTGCCCATCACAAATGCTATCACATGGAAGGGAAGCTTCTTCAAGGGCTCCAACCTGGACGGCTACTGGGGCGGTATTGGACAAGGCATCAATCTTGGCTTGGGACGCGGAATTGCCAGTCAGGGCGGTTGGACTCAGCTTCAATTGAAGCCGAACTCGGATATTACATTTAATATTGGTTATGGTCAGGAAGATCCGGAGGATGATGACTTGTCCTCCGGTGGACGTACATATAACGAAACTTTCCAAGTCAACTTCTACTACAGCTTCGATCCATCTTTGCTGTGGGGAATAGAGTACTTGCGACAGGAAACTGGATACAAGGAAGGTTCTGCAGCTAAGAACAACAGAGTCCACTCATCCCTGATCTACAAGTTCTAGTTACCTGCTATCATTCTAGGAAGAGTTTATTACAATCACGGGGACTTGATCCGATTAAGGATTAAGTCCTCGTTTATTATTCAGGATTACGTCAGGAATCTTTGCAGTTCAGTTCAATACTCGAAGTAAACACCATCCCTTTCCAGCTGTTCCCTGAGGACGTGGTATTTGAGACCCCTCGATCCCACATCGGACTTTGCACAAAGCGCAGCGGCCGTACCGGTGGCCTGTCCTTGGGCCATTGATGAAACCGTATTTCGGGTGGACATGTGGGCCCGATGATCACTGGTCAGCATCATGCCAGAGACGTAGAGATTCTCTACTCCCTTTACACAGAGTGCTCTGTACGGAATGCCGTAAGTACCACCGTCCTTGATCTGTAGGCGCGGAGCAGAATCGTGGAATCCGTAAACAAAAACTTCATCCCAGAAATGCCGTGCTTCAATTACGTCCTCATGAGTGATATCGTAATCACAACTAATGAGCCTTCCTCTCCGAATATTCAGAGTTGGACTGGTTCTGGCAATGAATGCTTCACTACATCCAGGAAGGAATTTGCGAAACAGCTCAATTCCACGAAACTGCCTTTCACGTACCTCCAACTCGGCCTTGGACATGTCATCGCGATTCAAAACACTACCGGGAACCTTGTAGTTAAACTTCACAAACATGATGTAGTTATTGTGTACCGTTGTTAAGGTACCTGACATTCCAATAGCTTGCGCTTCAGTCAAATACTCCTTCGGCAAATTCACATTCCTACCGCTCAAGCGTACCAGTTGATTTCCCTGGCCGCTTCGCAATCCCCGTGCAAGTTGCCCGACCGCGTCATGCTGTTTCAAAAATGCATGATACTGATCCATGTCGACATTACCCAAACCGATTGAATTGCAGCAGGCATAGTCATTTGGCACCACAAACTCAGCACCGGCATGTGCCGACAAGTCTCCATAAGCTGTACTGTCGACGAAGGACTTACCGAGAAAAACCTCCCTACCCGACTTGCTTTCAACGATGACACCCTTGATGGCCTTACCATCCATAACAGTCCCCACTGCCATTGTATTGAGAGCCATAAACACACCCGCCTCCGCCAGCATTCGCATGGAAATGAGCTTGTATAATTCAGTATCGAGGGCTGTGCATACAGAATCGTAGTCATAACCGCGTTCCATTTCCGCATGTCCGGTACAGCCGCCTATTTCGATCATTCGGTCAATAAGCTCCAGCGGAATACCTTTCACCACTTGCCGTTTCTCCACTTCGGGAAATGCCTTCCAGAGATTATAAAAACTGTGAATGGCGGTTCCACCCTCAGTTATGGTTCCACCTGTGTAACCTTTTGTCTCGATCAGGGCTGTCTTGGCACCGGTTCGGGCAGCAGCAATCGCTGCGCAGACACCCGCGGTTCCACCTCCTGCTACGACTACATCAAACTCCCGTACAGGTAACTTATTTGTTGGTTCCTGATAGAATTTCCCATCCTCTGAAAACCCGCGGGAATCCTTGCCCGCATGGACAGTGCTAACTCCTGTAATCGAGCCCACTCCTGCAAGCATGCCTAATTTACCAAAATCTCTTCTTTTCATTTATTTTCTCCTATCTTCCCAGGTGGTTTTTGAAAAATTTCGTAACCGCTTCCAATTCCTCAGGTTTCTTAAAAAATCCATGCCCGGCTCCCGGAATGATAATCAATTCACTCTCAACACCGACCTTCGTTAGTAGATCATGAAAAACCTCGCTTTGTTGGACCGGTACCAGGCGATCAGAATCACCATGCATAATCAGGAACGGTGGATCATCGTGACTGACATGGGAAGCGGGACTGGCCTGACGAGCGAGTCTCTTATTATCCGAAACGAGACCACCCAGCAATCGCGGAACTGGTTGCATCAGCGGATCAGTGCTTTTGATATTCGGGTTGGGAGGACGCCCTTCCATCTGAACAAAATCCGTCGGCCCAAACCAATCACAGACCGCCTGCACTCGACTGGATACATCAGTTACCCCAAGTTTACCTTCGAGATTTTTCACATCCCCACTGGTCCCAACAAGAGCAACAAGATGTCCGCCTGCTGAAGATCCCCAAACACCAAAACGGTCAGGATCGATGCCATACTCAGCTGCCTTCTCTCTTAAAAAACGGATCGCAGCTTTGCAGTCATATATTTGTGCAGGGAATTTTGCATGGTGGCTCAACCGGTAGTTGATGGAGGCAACCGCAAAGCCGTGTTCCACCAAATACAATTGCCGTAAAATTGTGCCCTTTGTCCCTTTGCGCCAGCCGCCGCCATGTATCCAAATTACCAATGGAAGGGTTTTCTCAGCCACCTCTCCTGTGGGTAAGTAAAGGTCCAACTTATGTCGATAATGCCCACCTTCCACATAGGGTAAGTCATAGTATGCCTTGATATTTGCTGGAAGGTTTTCGCGTTCCTGAAGCAACCGTTCCTCAAATGAAAAATATGCTTTGTACTCCTTCTCACTCAGGCATCGATCGATGTTATCGTCCACTTGATCAAAGGCGTCCTTGTTTGGCGCGGAAAACTCCTCTTCCGACAGCTTGCCATCATGATTTTCATCCAGATCAGCAAAGCTGATCGGTTCGGCATGAATTGATGAAATGGCCAA
>JAUVDD010000160.1 GCA_030595525.1 Puniceicoccales bacterium | reverse complement strand
GCCCTATTGGAATCCGCTGCTGCGGGTGAACGCCCTTCTGCAGAACAGTGCCTTGAATGGATTCCTGAATTTGATGCTGATGCAAAGCTGCCGACTCGTGGTGCTTCCGGGAAAGTCCTTCAGCCACTGGCAGAAAAACTTCCCCTGCTGACGACTGGATCCGCTGACCTGTTTGGTTCCACCAAAAACTATCTGGGAGGCGTTGGTGACTTCAGCAAAGCTGACAACACTGGCCGCAACTTCTGGTATGGTATCCGCGAGCACGCCATGGGTGCGATCACCAATGGTATTGTGTATGATGGAATTTGGATTACCTCTGGTGCCACTTTCCTGACTTTCTCTGATTACATGCGTGGAAGTTTGAGACTGGCGGCGTTGGCTAAACTCCCGGTCTTTCATTTCTTTACTCACGATTCTGTGGGAGTTGGTGAAGATGGTCCGACACACCAACCGGTTGAAACTATCAGTGCCCTGCGTGTGATTCCGAATATGGATGTTATTCGTCCGGGAGATCCGGAAGAGACTGCTGCGGCAATTTCCATGGCAATCGCCCGAAAGGATGGTCCGACCTCCCTGATACTTTCACGTCAGAATCTGCCGAATTTGAGTGATTATCCGGTTGCGGCCCGCCGTAGTGGAACGCTTAAGGGCGGTTACATCTTGAAAAAGGAAACCAGTGAGCTGGAGACCATCATTCTGGCTACTGGAAGTGAGTTGCAGCATGCCATTGAGGCAGCAAATTCACTCGGAAGCGGTGTTCGTGTTGTCAGCCTCCCGTCTTTTGAGGTGTTTGACCGACAGGATGCGGCTTACCGCGAGGAAGTCCTGCCTGCGGCATGTACAAAGCGTGTTGCCATCGAAGCTGGGGTATCGTGTCTCTGGTACAAGTACACCGGACTTGAAGGCAAAATCCTTGGAATCGACCGCTTCGGATTATCTGCCCCAGGTGACCTTGTGATGCAGGAACTGGGAATAACCGCGGAAGCAGTTGTTCAGGCAGTTAAGGAGTTGTAAGGGGTTCCTGACAGGCAAGATGCCTGTCATTCTAGTACACACTAATAAACGTCCCGCTGGTAGCGCTTGGTTTTCTTGAGCTCGGCGACTGCCTCTTCAGCAGCTTCGGCTGAAAGACCTCCCTGCTCTACATGGATGTCGATTAGTGCCTGGTGCACATCTTTGGCCATGCGGTTTGCGTCACCACAAACGTAGAAGTGTGCCCCATCCTGCAGCCAGCTATAGATTTCGGCGGCATTCTCCTTAATCCGGTCCTGGACATAGATCTTGTAATCCTGATCACGGGAAAAAGCGACATCCAACCGAGTGAGGATCCCATTCTTCAAGTACTTCTGCCACTCCAGTTGGTAGAGGAAATCCGTTTGCAGGTGCTGATCACCGAAGAATAACCAGTTTTTTCCTGTAGCACCAGTTGCCTTGCGCTCTTCAATAAATGCCCGGAATGGAGCAATGCCTGTGCCGGGACCAATCATGATCATCGGAACATCACCATCTTCTGGAATACCGAAATTCTTGTTATGATGCGTATATAAAGCGACCTTGTCCCCCGGTTTAATCCGCTGACAGAGATAGGTTGAGCAAACGCCCTTCCGGTGACGTCCGTGGGCATCGTACTCGACGGTTACTACGGTTAAATGCACTTCGTCAGGATGAGCCTTGATACTGGATGCGATCGAATACAGCCGTGGTGGCATTTTTCTCAATATTCCAAGAACAGCATCGGTTTCCAATGGTAAAGAAGGAGGGAATTCCGCTACAAGATCGCGAATCTCACGTCCCCAAAGCCAATTATTTATCCGATCCCTGTCTTGGGAATCAATCAAGGCATTCAAGGAAACATTATTGGCCAAGCGGGCATACTTCTTCATCATGGGAAGATTAACCGAGGTGATGCTGACCTCGCTGGAAAGGATATCTGCCAGGCGTCGTTTGCCGCTTTCACGTTGAACTTCCTCTTCCCCATTCAGGCCCGTAGTTTGCAGGAAATCAGCAACAACCTCCGGACAGTTGATCGGGATCACACCAGCAATATCACCTGTTTGATAATCAAGACCGGAGCCAGCCAGGGACAGCTCAACATGGAATGTTTCCTTGGCGGATCCCCGGCCATTGAGATTCACCATTTGTTTCACTTCGGCTGGAAACGGGTTTTTCTTGCCGAATTCGACGACGGTTTGCTCGGGTGTGTTTTGAGAATCGGATTGTGTCATAGCTTTGGCGTTTTGTAGGTCAGTTAAACTTGAACGTTTCAGATTTCAATAAAAGAAGATGGAAAGTTCATCGATTCTCACAGCTTGACAAAATGATCCTGCTCACGGAATTTGCAGACATGGCAACATCAACAATTGTGGAACTACAAACCAACCAAGGTAATATCCAGATCAAGCTCTTCGCTGAGCAAGCTCCCAAGACCGTCGAGAATTTCGTCGGATTGGTGAAAAAGGGATATTATGACGGGATTATTTTCCACCGGGTCATTCCGCAATTCATGGTTCAGGGTGGCGATCCTACAGGAACCGGCATGGGCGGAGAATCCCTTTGGGGTGGTAAATTCGAGGATGAATGCACACCTGACCTTGGGTTCAGCAAGAAAGGCATGTTGGCGATGGCGAATGCCGGACCAAATACCAACGGCAGCCAGTTCTTTATCACAACTGCCCTGACTCCGTGGTTGGACGGTCGTCACACAATCTTCGGTGAAGTCACTGAGGGTTATGACGTTGTTGAAAAGATTGAGGGCACGGCAACTGGTCATGGAGATCGCCCGGTTGAGAAACAGGCCATTGAAAAAGCTGTTGTTCTGTAAAGATCTTCAGCGCAACTGAATGGAGTTGTAAAATCATGCCGGCTAGCCAAATCCGATTAGCGGACTCTGCCGGCAATCGAATTGCTGTCCTGAAAGATTTCTCTGCGGGTCAGGCCGCCCCTACTTTGCTCGCATTGCACGGATTTACGGGTTCCGGACGGGATTTTGATGCGATTCTCGATACCATCGGTCGGAGTATCGTTAACTCATTGTGTATCGATTTTTTGGGCCACGGTAATAGCGACTCTCCTGCTGATCAGGACGCATATGATTTATCCAATACGGTTGGATTGATAGATCAAGTCCGTCAAATTGCTCCGGATCCTGATAATGTCTACCTGCTCGCCTATTCGATGGGAGGAAGGATCGGAATGCATTATCTCGATCGGTTCATAACAAAGGGAGCCTTTCTTATTGGGTCAAGTCCCGGGCTGGATTCTGATCAGGAAAGATTTGGGCGTACTGAAAATGATCGAAAGTGGATTCGGAAATTAACTGGGCCTGGGTCAATCGAAGAATTTTGTACCGAATGGGAGGCACAACCCATCATCCTGCCACAGACACAATTAGCTGAGCCTGTGGCCTCAGAACTGGCTAACCGGAGAAGGATAAACAATCCAATGGGTTTGGCCAATGCCTTAACTGCCTGGGGTACCGGGGTTTTGCCAAGCTTGTGGAATGAGTTGCCCTCACACATGGGTTACAACCTGATTGTTGGTGAAGATGACATCAAGTTCCTGGGGATTGCGAAAGCCATGCAATCCATTAATCCAGAAATGCAGATACATACGATTCCCGCTGCAGCACATTCACCACATTTAGAGAACCCGATCGCGACAGCTGGTGTGATCAGGAAAGTTTTAAAAGTCTAGAATCCCGTCCCCTAGTCTTCCTTGTAGAAAACCCAATCCTTGTGACTGAAGAGATGTTTTTCTACTGATTTAGGATCTGTATAGGCCTTTTTGAATGAAGCACCATCTTTGGTTCCCCAAAACGGATGAGCTGCAGTAACAGGAGGAAACTGCTTTAAAATTGATTTCAGCTTCTTAAGTGCTTCCGAGTGCTCAGGTAGTTTTTCCGCCCGTGCATAACCTTTTCCAAAACGGTGGTTTCCGGTGTACAGGTACCTTCCTTCCGGCATGCCAAGGAATGGGTTCACAGCTTCGAGCAAATGAGTTTTTGTCCGAACAAGTTGTGAGGTAGAAATGTATCCATAAATCCACTCGCGGTGATCATTAACTTTTCCATTTAGGAAAGGGACCAGGCTTTCGCCATCGAATTTGTATCCCTTCGGTGGAGTTGCTCCAGTCAGTTCAACCAGGGTCGGTGCGATATCAGTAAAGTCCATTAGGGCATCCGTTGGACCGCGTTTTTTTACGCCAGAGCCTGAAGCAATACCCACTACGTGACATCCTCTTTCAATCCCACGAGTCTTGGCGGTCACAGCTGTACCATTATCCGATGTGAGAATGATGATTGTCTCATCCTCGATGCCCAAATCCTCAATTTTCTTAACAGTACGACCGATGAGGAAATCAATATACTCAACCAGAGATTTGAAGCGGGCCAGGTTTTCCTTGGTGTCCGGCTTATCCATTAATCCAACTTCGCCACGAAATGGATTGGTTGGCATGCCTTGCCGTGTCCCATGTGGTGCGACGATAGGCCAGTATGCAAAGAATGGTTTCTCATCGGAGACAGATCTTTCCATGAAATCCATGAGAAACTTGTTGCAAAGATCTGGACCGAAATCGGATTCCTTTGTATCGAGAATAACACCGTTTTGGATCAATGCAGGATACCAGTAACGGGAAGTTGTAACGTCATCTTCCATTCCGCCCGTCCAATTGGTAAAGCCAGGGATTTTCCTTAATTTTGAGAGGCTGGACCAAATGCAGTATTCGTCGAATCCTCCTTCTTCACTGTAAGGTTC
>JAUVDD010000143.1 GCA_030595525.1 Puniceicoccales bacterium | reverse complement strand
CCCTGCACGCTCTTTATGAAGGAAGAATCAAGGTCCCGGAACAGATCGCTGTCACCGGCTTTGATGATATCCCTGCAGCATCGGAGTTTATTCCCCCAATTACTACTATTCGTCAGCCAGTTGGCCAGATGGTTCAAGATGCCTTCAAGGCAATCCTCGATCCGGATAATCCTCCGAACGGATCCCATTCAGGGAAATTAATCGTTCGCCGCTCGTCCTGACGACAACAATTTTTTACCGCGCTCTTCCGCTTCAATAAAGACTCTCTTCACTGCGGGAAACTGTTCACGGTACTCCCGGGTGATCTCGGCAACAACCTCTTCAACCTTGTCCGCCATCACATCGTTAACAAAATCAACGCTCAAATTAACCAGAATATCTTCCGGCCCCAAGTGCATGGTCAGCACTTCGTTGACTGCTTCCACTTCATCGTGAGCAAGCGCGATTCCCTTCAGCCGGTTAACCGTCTTTTCGTCCGCACTTTCCCCTATGAGCAAACTCTTGGTCTCATAGGCCAACCAAATGGCGGTTGCCCCAAGAATCAGTCCGATAATGATCGAAGCTGCTCCATCAAAATAAGAATTCCCCGTAATGTCCGTGAGCAGAACACCCACAAATGCCACCAGCAGTCCCAGCAACGCGGCGGAATCTTCGAACAAGACCACAAACATTGTCGGGTCCTTGCCATCGTGCACTGCCTTGAAATAACCCTTCTTTCCACGATGCTTGTTGAACGCCTTCCATGCATACAGCCATGCCGCTCCCTCGAAGACCATGGCAAAAGCCAGCACGATGTAGTTCACATAGGAATTACCGATTTCCTGGGGATGAATCAAGTGGCGAACACCCTCGTAAACTGAGACTCCCGCACCCACCGCAAAAATCAAGATAGCGACGATAAAGCTCCAGAAATAAATCTCTCGTCCATGACCGAAAGGATATTCCTTATCAGCGGGTCGCTTTGATTTAAACATACCATATAGCAAGAGTACCTGATTTCCCGTATCGACCAGCGAGTGAATTCCTTCCGATAACATTGCCGAACTGCGGGTCATTCCAGCCGCAATGAACTTCGTTATGGCGATCAGGCCGTTCCCGATCAGTGCCGCAATGATGACTTTCTTTGATGATCCTGCCATGTTTTCCGTTTTGTTTTCAGACCATGGTTATTTCTCAGGAAAAATCTATCCTTTTGCGCCAATTGGAGGATTTTTCATGACTGCATCAAATACGGTGGCCAAACATCCCATCAGGTGGTCCTGGTGACTGTCGCTTACCGATATCTGCAGCGTCTCAGACATTTGTGGTAGCACTTCCTCTTCCCAGCCTTTTCGAATCGCTGGCTCCGCATGTTTCAAAAGACGCCCCAATCGACCACCAATGATCACTTGAGATGGATCGAAGGTCTGTACCATCGGCGCCAGTCCACGTCCTATTTGCCGGCCCACACTTTCCAGCACCCTCTTCACTCGTGCGTCCCCGCTTTGCAGCAGGTCATCGATCGATTTTACAATGTCGACCGCATCATTTGAAGGCAGGTTCAATCCGATGTCCGCAAGTTTTCGCAGAACAGCCCGGGCTCCGACTTCCGTTACCCAGCAACCCGTTTTCCCACAGCCACAGACAATCTGATTGTCGGCAAATGATGAATGCCCCACCTGGCCAGCATATCCGTTCTGACCACGCAACAGGACTCCATCCGTGAAAACACCTGCGGCCAATCCGTATCCAATACTCAGGTAGATTAAGTTAAGGGTCCCCTCAGTCGGTCCAAAATGAAAGGCTCCCATCGCTCCGGCGTGCGCCTCATTTTCTACAAATACCGGCACATTAAACCGCTTCTCCCAAGTGCTCTTCAAGGGAACGTGCTCCCAGCCAAAGGTTGGTCCGTAGGATAGCTCACCGGCATACCGGTTCACCAATCCTGCCCAAGCGACACATATTCCAAAACAATCCAAGCCACGGTCCTTCCCTCTCGATAAGCCTTCCTTTACCAGTTCCTCTGCCATGCTCAGGCACTTTTCCGGACGGATCCCTACTTCGATTCCTTCTTCAGCTTCCCAGATCACCTCCTGGCCAAGGTCCGCCACGATCACCGATATCCGGTCCAAGTCGATTTCCACGCCAATCATGCACCCGCAATCAGGGTTCAATTTCAAAAGTAAGCCTGGTCGCCCAGTCACGCCTTCCGTAAAGGCTGTCTCCTTCACAAGAGAACTATCTATCAGGTCTGAAACAATCGATGAAACCGTCGCCCGGGTCAGCCCAAGCTGGTTCGCTATCTGGGCCCGCGATAGCTCCCCCTGCCTCCTCAGCTGGTTTAAAACGCTGATCGCATTCAGCTTTCGAATGTCGCTCCGGTCAAATCGTTCCTTCTTTACCATCTCTTACTTATTCCCCTACAGCTTGCACCATCTCAGACAATCTCAATTTGTTTGTTTAGTAAATAAACTTTTTGACAAATAAGAGAGTGAATGACAACAAAAGAGGCATGAACCGACGTAATTTCCTCAAATCAACAGGTGCGTTTAGCGGCATCACAATACTCCCCTCCTACATGGTCTTTGGCCAGAAGTCCTCAAGCGGGATATTGCCACCGAGTGAGCGGGTAAATCTGGCCGTGGTAGGGATTGGAAACCGTGGCGGAGGCAACTTCAAAACGGTCAGCCAGACGGGTATGTGTAACATCGTAGCATTATGTGATGTGGATCTGCAGGGAAAACAATGTGTGGATGCATTGACGGCGCATCCGAAGGTACCTCGCTTCACCGATTTCCGTAAAATGTTCGACAAGATGGAGAACCAGATCGACGCGGTTCTGATTTCCACCCCCGATCACGCCCACTTTGCGATTGCCATGCTAGCGATGTCGTTAGGAAAGCATGTTTATGTAGAAAAGCCCCTGGCCCATACATTTGGGCAAGTTGAGCGGTTGATGGACCTCGCTGAGCGCAGTGGTGTAGCGACCCAGATGGGCAACCAGGGACACTCCGGAGGGAACCACTTCCAGTTCAAAGCATGGACTGAGGCGGGTGTTATCAAGGACGTCACCAAGATCGTGGCGACCATGAACAAGGGACGCCGCTGGCATGGCTGGGGAGCAAGTGTCACGGAATATCCGAGCGATCCGCTACCCCAGGGAATGGATTGGGACACTTGGCTAAGTTCAGCTCCGGTTCACCCACACAGTAAAAAGCTGCATCCGGGCAACTGGCGAAGCTGGTTTGACTATGGAAGCGGAGCTTTTGGTGACTGGGGACCACACATTCTGGATACGTCCCATCGGTTCCTGAAACTAGGTCTTCCGCGGAAGATATCTGCGGTATTGCGGGACGGAGCAAACAAGTTTGTCTTCCCACAAGCCACGATCATCGAATTTAAATTCCCAAAACGCAAAGGCATGCCAGCCTGCGATATTTTCTGGCACGATGGGGTCGAAAACATTCCCACATTCGAAGAGGAATATGGTGATCTGGTGGTCGATAAGGAAACCGGAAAATCCTCCCGTAAACCTGTGGAACCAAATAAATGCGGGAAAATCATTTATGGAGGCGAGCATGTATTTAAAGGAGGTTCCCACAGTGACGTCCTGCAGATAATTCCTAGAGAGAAGTACATGGACATCAGGCGTTCACTACCGACCTTCCAGCAAAAGAATTCCAACCACCACGAGAATTTCCTTCTGGCATGTAAAGGAGAAGAAGAGACGCGGTCACCGTTCAGCGTAAGTGGCCCGCTTACACAGGTTTTCAATCTTGGAGTAATTGCCCAACGACTCGGCGGAGAGCTGCAATTTGATCGCAAAACAAAGAAGATCACCAACAACAATATTGCACAGGCACTTCTCGATCCGGCTCCACGTAAAGGTTGGGAAGAGTTTTATCGCCTATAGTCGATGTAAGGGAATTAAAACTACAATATTATGAAGAAAATCATCTCCTCCACCATTCTCCTTACTCTTCTATTCGCCCTACTGCCAAACGCCTATGCTGGTAAGTCCGGTGAGGACCTTTTCGCCAGTGGGGATTTCTCCTCATGGGCAAATGGTAAAGGAAACCCTGTCGGTGATGGCTGGCAGATCGAGAAGGGAGTCGTTGGGCGTATTGGCACCAAGCCCGGTAGCATTTTCACAAAGGAAAAGTATTCGGATTTCGACCTGACATTCGAATGGAAGATTTCCGAAGGAGGAAATAGCGGGATTAAGTACCGTTGTAATGGCGGCTTGGGATTGGAGTACCAGGTCCTTGATGATGCCAGACATAAAGATGGCAGGGACGCGGACCACCGCTCCGCCGCCTTATATGATCTGGTTCCTGCACCTGATGATAAACCTGTTAAGAAAGTCGGCCAGTGGAACAGTGGTCGCATCGTTGTTAAAGGTAACCATGTCGAGCATTGGCTGAATGGCAAAAAGCTGCTGGAAATTGAAATTGGAAGTAAGGATTGGGACAAACGGTTCCAAGCCAGCAAATACACGAAACACGAAGGATTTGGAACATGGATCGGTCCCATTCAATTGCAGGACCACGGTGATAAAGTTTGGTATCGCAACGTTCGCATAAAGCGCCTTTAAACGGCGCTGGAAACAACCAATATGAGTAATAAGAATTTCGAAGAAACTATTCTGGAAGCCCAAAACCAAGGCGGAGTAAAGAAGTACCTGACCTATACCAAGCTCTCCGGACCCGGATGGATGCAAGGTGCGATCACCCTTGGTGGAGGGTCGTTGGCAGGTTCCCTCTATCTGGGGGTAGTTGCCGGACTAGGCCTGATGTGGCTGCAGCCGCTGGCAATGATTTGTGGTATCATCATGCTCTCAGCGATTGCTTATATTACTTTATCAGTCGAGAAGTCACCCTTCCGCCTGGTCAATGCCCACTTATCCCCACTCCTGGGATGGGCCTGGCTGATTGCCACCGTGATGGCCAACATTGTCTGGACAATGCCCCAGTTCAACTTGGCCAGGGCCGCTATCCAACAGAATTTGTTGCCAAGCGTCGGCAGTAGCGGCGCATCGACCCTGCTCATATGTGTGATCATTACTGTATGTGCATTCGCAATCAATGTCATGAACGAATCGGGAGGAC
>JAUVDD010000337.1 GCA_030595525.1 Puniceicoccales bacterium | reverse complement strand
AGCCCTATATTAACGATCTTGACAGTAAGTGCGACGCGAACAACGGCTGGGTTCAAGGTATGGATGAAGATGAGCACATGGCGCTACATATTCAGGGGATTCCACACGATTATTGAACCGGGAAGGTGCCGTAGGGGCGCTGCTTGCCGCGCCCTGATTGTACCGATATCCCGTTAGGGCAGACCCCCGTACCTGCCCGATTGAGATCGGTTTCGTAGGGGCGAATCTTGTATTCGCCCAGATTGCAATATATAAAACAAGGTCTATAATATATTTTGATTGAATATTCATGAGGGGGAATCATGAAAACAGAAAATATGAGTACAGAAATATCAGAGCGCCCGGATGATTGTCCGTGCGTTTTTTTGTTTTTGGTAAAGATGTGCTGCGATGAGATTTGATCCCGATATCCACCAGCGCCATTCGCTCCGTCTTGCCGGGTATGATTATTCATCTGCGGGATTCTATTTTGTCACCATCTGCGTACAGGGGCGGGAATCGTTGTTGGGTAAGATTGTCGATGACACAATGGATCTGAACGATGCCGGACGGATGGTTGAAAAGGTTTGGACAGAACTACCACAACGATTTCCGAAGATAGCATTGGATACCTTTGTGGTAATGCCCAACCATTTTCACGGGATTTTAATTCTGGATGACCATCCAAATGAAAAGACCAATTGTAGGGGCGAATCTTGTATTCGCCCGATAAACCATGATGAACAGGGCGATCACAAGGATCGCCCCTACGGGACATTGGATGGTTCGGTGGGGCGAATTGTCCAGGCGTTCAAATCCCTGTCCACTAATGCCTATATCCAGGGTGTCAATAATGACAGTTGGCCGCCATTCCCCGGAAAATTATGGCAACGCAATTATCACGAACGGATCATCCGCGATGAAGAGGAATTGCTCCAGATCAGGCAATATATCCGTGATAACCCGGTAAAATGGGTTATTGATGATGAAAACCCGGCCAACCACCAGGATAATACGCTGTAGGGGCGGGCCCTTGTGCCCGCCCTTGCGTCACGTTTGAAATTGGTTCTGTAGGGACGAGCCTATGTGTTCGCCCGGTTTTGGGGGTAGATGAATATTTTTTATAGAGTGTGACTTATTATGACACTGTGGGGTGGTAGGGTTTACTGGTAGGAGGTAGGGTGATGAAATATTACGCACATTCAACGGATAATCCGGATAAGTCAGATTGGCAATTGCTGGAAGATCATTTGCGTGAGGTAGCCAAGCGGGCCGAAGAATTTGCAGCTGTTTTCGGGGTTGGAAAGTGGGGACGAGATGCTGGTTTGCTGCACGATGCAGGTAAGGCCTCGCAGGCGTTTCAAGCGCGACTTGAGGGTAATCCAGCAAGGGTCGATCATATGACTTTCGGCGCACGTTTGGCAAAAGAGAAATCAGGTCAGTTGGGATTGCTCCTAGCCTATGTTGTGACTGGTCATCATGGCGGGCTGGCCGATGGTGGAGAGCAGGCTACGGAGCTCCATCATCGCTTGAAATACGGCAAGGTTCCACGGGATACAGTATGGTTGCCAGAAATCGAACTCTCTGATGATCTGATTCTTCCATTCAAACTCACAAAAAAGCGTGGAGGATTTTCCCTTTCATTTTTTACCCGGATGCTTTTTTCGTGTCTGGTTGATGCGGACTTTCTTGATACAGAAAGATTCTGTAATCCTGAAAAAGCCCAGCACCGACCAAATAATTCTGATGTTGAGATATTTCCAGTTCTGCAGGCAAAGCTAAATACTCACATGGCTGAACTTGTCAATCATGCCGAGCCATCACCTGTAAACCTTTTACGTCAAGATATTCTGGCACAGTGTCGTGATAAATCCCAGCTTGCTCCACAATTTTTTTCCCTGACTGTTCCAACCGGCGGTGGCAAGACCTTGTCGTCTCTGGCCTTTGCCTTGGATCACGCGGTAACTCACGGGATGCAACGGGTGATCTATGCCATTCCCTTCACTTCGATTATCGAGCAAAATGCCGAGGTTTTTCAGAATATTCTCGGATGTGAACAGGTATTGGAACACCATTGCAATTACAAAGAGAGCGATGATTCAGAGTCTGCTGCCTACAACCGTCGCCGTGGATTAGCAACGGAAAATTGGGATACGCCAGTGGTTGTGACCACCAACGTGCAATTTTTTGAATCGCTCTTCAGCAATAAAACTTCTCGCTGTCGAAAACTTCACAATATTTCCGGTAGCGTGATTATTCTCGATGAGGCGCAGGCAATCCCGACCGAATATCTGGAACCCTGCTTGGCTACTCTGCGTGAATTGGTTGAACATTACGGTTGCACAGTTGTTCTTTGCACGGCAACCCAACCAGCGTTTGACGATGAGAATTTACGGATGAACCTACCGGAAATAACCGAGATTATTACTGACCCGACAAAACTCTATGGGGCTTTGCGACGGACTGAAGTTAGTTTTGTCGGCAAACTAACGGATGATGAACTTTCCGAGAGGCTGGAGAATGAAAAACAAGTTTTGTGTATTGTTGCCACTAAGCCACAAGCACGATCCTTGTTTGCAAAACTGCAAAATCAGGAGGGTGTCTTCCATCTTTCTACCAATATGTATCCGCAGCACCGACGCCAAGTGCTTGATGAAATTCGTGTTCGGCTCAAACAGAAAGAAACTTGCCGGGTGATATCGACCTCGCTGATTGAAGCTGGTGTCGATATTGATTTTCCGGTGGTCTATCGGGCCATGGCCGGTCTTGATTCCATCGCTCAGGCAGCGGGGCGCTGTAATCGCGAAGGTCGTTTGGATGGTATGGGTAAGGTTTTTATTTTTGAACCTGAAAAACAGCTGCGGATGCCGTGGCTTAAGCGTTGCGCATCGAGAGCTGGTGAGACTTTACGTAGTCTGCCAGATGTTGATCCCATCGGGTTGCAATCGATGCGGCGTTATTTTGAACTGCTTTACGATGTGCAGGAACTGGACAAAAAGCAGATTGTGCAGCGCTTAAACAGCTTGAC
>JAUVDD010000052.1 GCA_030595525.1 Puniceicoccales bacterium | reverse complement strand
ACAATAGTTACACTTCGCCATTTAATTTCCTTTATATAGGGTTTAAGATTAAAGATTAGCCACGTTAGTTAACCGGACAGTTACGGCAGTGGTGTGTACTTAATAGGTTTTACCAAATTGATCAAATTGCTTACCTGTCCCTAATGAATGTTTAGATCACGCGCGAGTGAGTAAGCAGCGGAAAGAGGCACCGATGCGGTATGTCCCACACGATTGAAGGAAAGGCATAAGCGCCATGGAGTACGCTGCATCGACGGCGTCCTCGCTAGAGTGTTCAATTGCGCGAATCGAAACGCCTGCGGATTTCAATCCTCTCAAGGCGATCTCCTTGTCGGAATACTCCCAATTCGATTCGACATCGAAGACTTCAATCGGTTCCAGATCCGCATCAGAAGCAAAGGTGCGAAGAGCGGTTGCGTCCGAAAGCGCGAAGGGTCCCGGAGTTCCTGGTGGAGGTGGTGGAAGCAGCGACTTTAGTGCTGAAACAAGCTCTGCCGCTTCCATTCCTTCCGGTGTTCCCCAAGTCATGATGACGACGTGAGCACCTGGCTTGGCCACGCGTTTAGCTTCCGTGAGCGCTGCACTTGGATTTCCGGCGTACTGAAACGAATTGAATCCCGTTACAAGGTCGAAAGCATTATCGGAAAATGGAAGATTCTCCAATTCACCTGCGTGAAAGTCGCCGGTTGGCACTCGCGTTTGAGCTATGGTCAGCAGGTTTTTGGCAGCGTCGAGACCCGAGGTGGCAGCGCCTCGCTCAGATGCTATCTGCGCAGCCATTCCTGCTCCGCAGCCCGCATCGAGATAAGCCTGGCCGGGACGAATGTCGACGCGGTCGAATACAGCTAAGTACACTGGGCGGCATTTTCCCTCTTGAATGTTTGCCCAGTCATTGGCTTGGGTGCCCCATAGACGGCCATTGCTTTCGGCGGTTTGTGGTTTATTTTGTTCCATTGGCATTAGCTAATTCCTTCTCAATACAATTACTCAGGAGCGGGCATGCTGGTATTGATCATGTCGCGATGCAGTTTCCATTGGCCTGCCTCTTGCTTCCAAATGACGAGGAACTTGCCGCGGTCGAGAATCTGTCCCTCCACATCCTCAAGCGTGTAGGTGCCGACTTCAGAGGCTGTATCGCCATACCCTTCCACTTCGAGCGTCTCCAAGTTGACCGCTTTTACTCCCATGTCCATAAATGCTTGAAAGGTCGCCTGAATTGCCTGCCTACCCATCACAATCTCACTGTTCGGAGGTAAGAACTGTGCATTTTCAGTATAGAGGGCTGCTATGCCAGCTGCATCGCCCTTACGGAAAATTTCCATAAATGTTTCGTCTGCTGCCACGATGGCTTCGAGTACATCTGTCGTGTTGTTCATGTGTTTCTCCTTAATTGTTGTAGCATTTGTTGTCCGGACAAATTGATCGGATTTAGAGAAGAAATATCAGTACCTTAAGATTAAAGCAAATCTAATAGATATAATCAGAACAACTTATGTAAGTGTAGATTATTTTGCCCAAGGCGGTATGATCAGTATCCAAAACTTTTCAATTGCGGCCGTGCTGAAACACTATTACAGAAATTCGTTCAGATGGCCGAGGAAGAGCAGCAGTTGGAAATTCCTCTTGTTGTTCGGGCAAGTTTCGATTTACGAACACTCAGAACTTCAAATGCCGGACCGTGTCGCCGTTATTGATGAGCTGCTTCAGGGAATCGACACCAATCCGCAGATGACTCTCCACGTAGGTTGCCGTTACCTTGGCATCGCTGCTTGCCGACTTGATCCCTTCCGGTACCATTGGTTGATCGCTGACCAGCAGCAGGGCACCTGTCGGAATATGGTTGTGGAAACCAACCATGAAGATGGTCGCGGTTTCCATGTCCACCGCCATGATCCGGTTGTCCTCCAGGTAGTCCTTGAATTTCTCATCATGTTCCCAAACGCGGCGATTGGTGGTATAGACGGTACCAGTCCAGTAGTCACGCTTGTGTTCCCGGATGGTTCTTGAAATTGCCTTCTGCAGGGCAAAGGCGGGTAGGGCAGGGATTTCTGAAGGAAAGTAGTCGTTGCTGGTTCCTTCGCCCCGTATACCCGCGATTGGCAGGATCAAATCGCCAAGTTGATTGCGTTTTTTTAATCCGCCGCATTTCCCGAGGAAACACACAGCTTTCGGGGAGATAGCTGTAAGCAGATCCATGATAGTTGCAGCTGTGGCACTTCCCATCCCGAAGTTGATGATGGTGATGTTATCGGCGGTCGCTGCTTGCATGGGCTTGTCCCGTCCAATTATGGGAACGTTGTGCCATTCAGCGAAAAGCTCCACATAATTGGAGAAATTCGTCAGGAGGATATACTCCCCAAAATCTTCGAGAACCATTCCCGTGTAACGAGGAAGCCAGTCTTGAACAATTTTATCCTTAAGGGTCATGCCGTCGCATGTTTAACAAAAGCATTTGATACAGCAAGTTAATCCCGTTTCATCCGGTCATCAGTATTTTGGGATCCAGTTCCACGGATAATGATCCGGGCTTGTCCAAAACCATTTTTCATTCTCATCCACATACCAGTACCCGGATCCGGAATCGTACAACCAAAGCCATCCAAGATCCTGATGATGGATCAACGGATAATCGTAACCATTAATCTGACCCCACCATGCTGAAGTGGTGGATCCGTCTCCTTCCATAGGATCTGCTTGCAGGTTGTCCGGAAGGTGAGGGGACTTTATGTCAAACACCAGGGGGAGGTGATCCGATATGAATGTGTCATCGGCGAGAAGCCCAAGCTGATTTAAGGCATCTTCAGGAATCATGTCCGTGTCCACGATGAATGCCTTGTGGCGGAAAATTGTAGTGGGATCGAATAGCAGAAAATCCAACCGGCTGGATCCCCATGAGGATCCCAGGCTGCCCCAAGTGTATTGATCATACTGATACACATGTCTTGGACTGGCCATCTCAAGCTGCAACGAGGTGCTTGTGAGATCAATCAGTTCCGGAGCCACGCCACCAGAGTTCAAGTCCCCACCAATGATGACGGCTTGCGGGGATCCAAGGGGGTCTCCCAAATGGGTATTTATAACCTGAAGGATGTTTCCGGCTTCAAGAATCCGTCCGGATTCATTTTCGCAACAGGGGAAGTGGGCATTACCGATTAACAGGTAACCGCCGAGCTCGTCCACCGTATCAAGCCTGGTGACAATGTTATTAGCGGATGGCCAGTTACCCGTTATGGGGAAGCGACTCACGGTGATACAGTCATGTTGCCGGGCGGCTTGCCAGGATTCCCCGCTCCCGATTTGCAGGTTGTTCCGGAAATAGTCCAACACAGTATTGGTTGAGGTGTCATAGATTTCCTGGAACATGACCACATCTGGCCGAAGTGCGTTCAGGATGCGGACAAATGCGGCCTGGTTCGCCGATTTAAACGGCGAATCCCGCCAAAGATTCCAACTGACAACCCGGATCGCGTCCTGCGATTTGTTCGTATCAATTGGCACGGGCTGAACTGCCAATGGACCAGAAAGTATGTACGGTATCGAACCCATGTCGGGAATGCGATCAAATCCGTTTTCCTCGATTAGTGCGATGTGGATTGCTTCACCCGTTCGGGCGGATGGCAATGCTTCCAGACTGATTGCAATTTCATGGTGGATTGAGGGGACATCCGGTGCGACTCGCTCAACCAGATTGCCCCGCCCAATATCGCCTCTTGAAGTGAGCGTGCTGGTCCCTCGGTTGCGATCGAAATCCCATGAGAAATCCATGCCTCGGCCGGCATAGAGGGTTCCTGTTGACACATCATTGTCAGCATCAAGATACAGGCGCAAATCGTCTGTACGCAGACTGACTGGATTCTCGAATTCTACCAGCAGATACAAATTGTAGGCATCGTTGGTGATGCTGAGCCGGACAAAATCCTGATCGTCCGATTGCTGATCGTCGACTGGATCATTGTGCGAGAGTGCTACCAGAGACCAATCGTCAATCTGACCATCAACCACAATCGCCTGGGTTGATAGGGACATGCTCCCCAATATGAAAAAAAGAACACTCTTCCTGAATACCTGCATGGATAACAAGCTAGTTTTTCAAAGATGGATAATCCACATAACCTTCTCTAGATACCTCATTCCCGACAAAAGTATCGGGATTTGGAGTATTGAGGGGAGCGTCCTTGGCATAGCGTTGAACTAGATCAGGATTGGCGATAAACTGCATACCCCATGAAACGGCGTCCGCTTCATCGGATTGGATCAGTGTTTCGCCTTGTTCGAAGGTGAGCCCCTGGTTGGCGATGTACGGGCCTCCGAAAGCCTTTTTAACAGTTGGGCCGAGTCGTGGTTCCTCCTGGCTCTCACGAGCGAATATGAAGGCAATTTTGCGTTTAGCCATTTCCCTGGCAACGTAGCAGAAGGTAGCTACAGGATCCGAATCGCCCATATCCTGACCATCGCATTTTGGCGCGATGTGAAGACCGACCCGATCGGCGCCCCACACTTCAATTGCCTCGTCTACTGCTTCGAGCATGAAGCGAGCCCGGTTTTCGATGGGCCCGCCATAGGCATCGGTCCGTTTGTTCGTGCTGTCCTGCAGGAACTGATCCGGCAGGTAACCATTTGCGCCATGAATTTCCACCCCATCAAAACCCGCCAGCTTGGCATTCTCAGCACCTTTTCGATAGGCGGCGATAATCTCCGGGATCTCTTCGGTTCCCAAGGCCCGTGGTGTGACATGGGACTTTTTCGGACGGATCAGCGCAACATGCCCCCTCGCTGGGATCGCACTGGCAGACACCGGCAATTGATCATCCAGATAGTGTGGATCGGAGATGCGCCCAACATGCCAGAGTTGGCAGATTATCAATCCGCCTGCCTGATGGACGGCATCGGTCACCAGCTTCCAACCCTCAATCTGTTCATCCGACCAGATTCCAGGTGTGTTCGGGTAGCCAACGCCCATGGGCGTTATAGCAGTCGCCTCCGAGAGAATCAGGCCTGCCGTAGCCCGCTGGGCATAGTATTCCGCCATCATGGCATTCGGAATACGACCCTCGCTTGCCCGACACCGCGTAAGCGGCGCCATGACAAAACGGTTTGGCAGATGCCATGCACCTAGTTGAATTGGGGAGAGAAGAATCTTCTGGGAATCAGTCATTTTTACCTGTTGCACAACGGCGATGGAATCGCACAGTCGAATGAAATTCAAATTTAAAGTCATGTCAAAGAATCCAACCATCATTTACACCAAAACAGACGAGGCACCGGCCTTGGCTACCTATTCGTTGTTACCGATCATCCAGACCTTTACCAGTTCTGCTGGGATTGAGGTGGAATTGAGGGATATTTCCCTTGCCGGGAGAATTTTATCCCAGTTTCCGGAGAGCCTGAGTGAGAACCAGAGGATTGATGACGAATTGGCATATCTTGGAAACCTGACTCAGGATCCGGGAGCAAATATCATCAAGTTACCGAACATCAGCGCTTCGGTTCCACAGTTAATCTCGGCCGTCGCCGAGCTGCAGGAAAAGGGGTATGCCATACCGGATTATCCGGAAAAGCCTGCCACTGATGAGCAAGCAGAGATCAAGACCCGATATGACAAGGTGAAAGGGAGTGCGGTTAATCCTGTACTCCGCGAGGGCAACTCGGATCGCCGGGCACCGGGTGCGGTTAAAGCCTATGCTCGTTCACATCCCCATCCGATGGGTGCATGGAGCGCTGACTCCAAGACAGATGTGTCCACAATGGGGAAGGACGATTTTTATTCCAATGAGCGATCTGTCACCATCGGAAATGATACGACTGCGCGCATCGAGTTCGTTGCAGAGGATGGTTCTGTAAAGTTCCTGAAAGAATCTCTTCCGCTGTTGGAAGGAGAAGTCATTGATGGCACAGTGATGCGCAAAGCCGCATTGGTGGAATTCCTGGATGAGCAAGTTGCCCGTGCCAAGGAAGAAGGGGTGCTCTTCTCTTTCCACTTAAAAGCCACAATGATGAAGGTGTCCGATCCCATTATCTTTGGCCATGGAGTTCGGACGTTCTTCAAGGACTTGATCGCCAAGCACAGCGATGTTCTGGACGGTTTGAGCGTCGATTTTAAGAATGGGTTTGGCGACCTGGTCGGTAAACTGGATCAATTGCCGGCTGAAAAGAAAGCCGAGATAGAAGCCGACATCCAAACTGCTTATGAAAACGGACCTGCGTTGGCCATGGTCAATTCCGACAAGGGAATAACCAATCTTCATGTACCCAGTGATATCATTATTGATGCCTCGATGCCGGCCATGATCCGCACTTCCGGTCAAATGTGGAATGCTGATGGTGAAACACAGGATACCCTCGCGGTTATTCCTGACAGCAGCTACGCCGGCATCTATAAGGCCACCATCGATTTCTGTAGGGAGCATGGCGCTTTCGATCCGACAACAATGGGATCGGTTCCGAATGTCGGCCTGATGGCCAAGAAGGCGGAAGAGTATGGCTCCCATGACAAGACCTTTGAGGTCTCTTCCAAGGGACAGGTTCGGATAGTCGACGGTGAAGGTACTGTCCTTATTTCCCATAATGTTGAAGAGGGCGACATCTGGCGTGCCTGCCAGACCAAGGATTCTGCAATTCGTGACTGGGTGAAACTCGCAGTTAATCGAGCACGGGCATCCGGATCACCTGCCGTATTCTGGCTGGATGATGATCGTGGTCATGATTCCGAAATTATCGCCAAGGTGAATCTGTATCTAAAAGACCACGACACCGATGGTTTGGAAATTCACATTCTGGCACCTGCTGAAGCCTGCCGGTTCAGTCTGGAGCGCATCAAGGATGGTGAGGACACTATTTCCGTCACCGGGAATGTATTGCGGGACTACCTGACCGACTTGTTTCCAATCCTCGAAGTGGGAACAAGCGCGAAGATGCTTTCCATCGTTCCATTGATGAACGGTGGCGGGTTGTTTGAGACAGGAGCGGGCGGTTCCGCACCAAAGCATGTCCAGCAGTTTGTAGCGAAGAATTACATACGCTGGGATTCGCTGGGTGAATTCCTTGCGCTGGCGGTATCCTTTGAACATCTCGCTGGTACATTTGATAATGCCCGTGCACAAGTTCTCGCGGATACACTTGATGCTGCCACGACAAAGTTCCTCGAGACCAATAAATCGCCCACACGGCGTCTGGGAGGCATCGACAACAGGGGTAGCCACTTTTACCTGGCGATGTACTGGGCGGAAGCTTTGGCTGCACAGGATTCTGATACCGAATTAAAGGGAGTCTTTGCACCACTGGCTGAAAAGTTGGCCGCTAACGAGCAGGCAATTGTTGATGAGTTGCTGGCTGTTCAAGGTAATCCAGTGGATATCGGTGGCTATTTCATGCCCGATGATGAGAAGGCTTCCGCTGCCATGCGTCCAAGCGTGACCTTTAATACAATTCTTGCCTCAGTTTCGGCTTAGGTCTAGATTGTGGCCGGTTAACTTATCCGGGATAAAATTGATGATTTGCTGGAAACATATCAGTATACTATCGCTTGGCCTGGCCCTGCTGGCCGGTTGTACCACCACGGAAACGGAAGTGACGGCTCCTCCTGAGCCTACTCCATACGATCGCGCAAATCTGACATTTGAATCGGATGGGTTTGTAGATTCCCGGTCAGGTTGGTTCTTTCCACAGTCTTTGTTGGATGAGTGGATTTCTCCTCAGGCATGGGAGTACGATAAAACGATAGTTGGAATCGAGTATGTAAAGGCGGGCGGATTGCTGGATATTTCCACAATGCCACTTCCGATAGAGGATTCTGCTATTGAAAATGGTACCGTCTCCATTGTTGCTTATCCGACATCCTATGCGAAAGAGGATACACATCCCGACAGTTTCCTTGGGTCTATTCCCGGATTAATGGGATTAGGGCACCAACAACGCAATGGTATTGAGGAGTTCTGGGCATACCAGAAGCAGATTGAAGCCGGTGGTTATAATTTGTGGAAGCTCGTTAAATTGCAACAAGGCGATTCACCGGACCGGATTTTCCATTCTCAGCTTGTTCTGAAAAAACTGTCCAAAGACAAAAGTGAAGGCTTGATTATCACTGTCGGTCCGGCAGCAGATTGCTATGTTGTGATCGTCATCCGAAAGTACCTTCGGAGTAAGGATGATCTGGATAGTTTCGGCAAGTGGTCCTATGAAGTTCTTCGTGAATTGAATCTTAAGGCACTCGCTTCCTGAGGTGGGGTCGCATTACGTGCTATTCCGATCCCGATAGCGATTTTAAATCGCGTTTACTGGTTCGTAGACATAGCGGAAAGTCTGGCTCCATTGGCCTTTGCCGATATCCCAATGTTCGTGGATTAGGTTGTTCTGCTTGTTGTACTTGTATTCGATCGTGCCGACTGCTTCTCCGTCCTTCAGTATTCTCCCCGCCAAGCGTTTGCCGTCCTTGTCGAAATCAAATCCAACTGTTGCTTCGAGCCAACCCTTGTAGCCTTCGCAAATCATCTCAACGGCACTGCCATTCGAATCGTATTTGTAGAATGCCTTTCCTTCTGGACCATTTGAGCTGACGAATGATTCCTCGATGAGTTTGCCAAGTTTATCATAAACGAACAGCTCTTCAGATGTTTCTCCATCGTTGTATTCGCGGAACTTGCGAACAATTCGATCTCCATTGTCAAATTCATGAAAATT
>JAUVDD010000064.1 GCA_030595525.1 Puniceicoccales bacterium | reverse complement strand
GGAGGGTAGGCACACCCAATATACCAGTCGGTTTAGTTCCTCCAGAAAAGGGCTCGTCAGGAAGCCTTTTCGGGTCAGGCCGTAGCCCAGCCCGATTACCGCAAATATTGGGAATAATGTCTGAAAGGTCTGCCAGATCATGTGTTTAGCTAATGGTTCCATGTATCCCTTTCTTTACCAAGTAAAAAGCTGCCTCCAAAACTCGTTTTTATAATAAAGAATAAACTTTCTTTTATTAGATAATTAAGTTTCACGAATTAATAAAATTAGAAGAGCTTATGGAAAGGATAGGGAATCTTACTAAAGAAACACTAATGATGAGCAAAACTTGAACCTTTTAAACATGATCAATAAACCGTGCTTACTAACGGACCCGAGTATCCTGTGGAAGCGGGGTAATTTTAGAATAAAGTAAAACAAACCTAGATATGAAAATAAGCCCCAAATTAATAGGCCTCCTTATTGGAGGAATGAGTATAAGTAGCTGCCTGTTCGGTATTTACGTAGACGATGGAGTCTTTGATGTAGATAATCACCCAGGTCTATCTACATACACAGGCTACGGATCTTGCACAATGTGTCACCAAACAGACTTCGATGCCCACGTTGCTGATATAACCAGCAGCATTCACTGGACATGGGAAACAACTGACGCAGATACCGGCGATACAGTTGGAAAATACTTTACGGTAAACAACTATTGCGTGGCGGTTCCCTCGAATGAGCCTCGTTGTACAAGTTGTCACATCGGAATCGGATGGAACCAATCCACTGACATTCGCGGTGATTCAACCAAAGTCGACTGTCTCGTCTGCCACGATGGAACAGGTACCTACAAGAAGAACCCAACCGGTGCAGGTGCACCTTTGAATGGGGATACACTTGATTACCAGGCCATCTTGCAGAGCTTCCAAACACCTGACCGCGACAACTGTGGCGTATGTCACTTCTTCGGTGGCGGCGGTGAAGGTGTCAAGCACGGCACAATGGACGCCTCCCTTGCAATGCCGACAGAAGCAACCGATGTTCACATGGGTGGCTCAAGCGACATGACTTGTGTTGATTGTCACAGCCGCGGCGCCGCAAACACACACGACATTATTGGTTCCCGTTACTCGAAGGCTTCTCACGATGCCGCCCTCTGTCAGGACTGTCATACTGACCCGACTTCCGGAGCACCACAACCGACTCACAGCAGCCTCGCTCCAAAGCACTTCAACCTTTTGGCTTGTCAGACTTGTCACGTACCAGCCATGGCACGCGGTGGCTCAGCAACCAAGACCTACTGGGATTGGGAAACAGCTGGTAACTTTATCCCGGGTACCGATGATCTGGGTAACCCAATCAAGATTGACCGTGTCATCAGGAATGGCGACGGCGACATTGTTTACCACTCCAAGAAGGGTTCATTTGTCTGGGGTTACGACATCGTTCCAGAATACGAATGGGCAAACGGTAACGTTGATCACATTACACTTAATGACACGATCGATCCTAACGGCAGAGGTCACATCAACGTTCTGCAAAGCACCGTCGAGAAACCTGGATTGATCTTCCCGGTTAAGAAATTTATTGCACGTCAACCGTACGATACAGGAACAAGCAAGCTTGTGATTCCGCACCTCTTCCCAACACCGGAAGAAAAAGCTGGCACAGAAACCAAGAAGGCATACTGGATGGTATACGACTGGGAATTGGCCGCTGAAGCAGGTCAGGCAGCAGTTGGATTGATCTTTGATCCAGTTACAAGTGACATCGGATTCGCCGAAACTGATTACACATGGGTTGCCAATCACATGGTTGCTCCAGCTGCGGACGCAGTTCAATGTTGGGAATGTCACCAATCCAAGGATCGCATGGATATGCAAGCTTTGGGTCTGACCGGTGGGATGGCGATGGGACAAGCAGATGCCCTCAATGTCACGTACCTCGGTTACAGCGTTGCGGTGGTTGGCACAGTAGATGAATGGACTGGTCCTGCCGCGGACAGCAGCCAAATCATCGATACAGGATCCTGGATGGGATACCTAGAAGTATCGAATGCACCTTGGGTCTACTCCTTCAATCTCGGCAAGTATGTTTATATGCCAGAAGAGGGTGGAGATATATTCGGTTCCTGGACTTACTTCATGAAGTAATCCACATCTGAAAAATAAATAGTTTTACATTATTCAAATCAACCCCGATCCCGCATCTGCGGGACCGGGGTTTTTCTTTGGGAAATTCGTCTCACTGGCATTGACCCGATTTGGTAGATCGGGCATCTTGCAGTCAAATAAGGAGACAATATGCAAGTAGGTGTTGTTAAAGAAATTAAGGCGGATGAGAGTCGCGTGGCGCTGACCCCTGCCGGTGTTGAATCATTTTGCGACCAGGGTCATCAGGTCCTTGTGGAGTCCTGTGCGGGAACAGGTAGCGGATTCTCGGATGAGGAATATGCAGCGGTTGGTGGCCAAATTGTTGCGACAGCTGCCGAGGTCTGGGCAGAGGCGGAGATGGTAATGAAGGTGAAGGAGCCGCAATCTTCGGAAATCCCGCAAATTCGTCGGGAGCAGATTGTCTTCACTTACTTTCACTTCGCTGCATCCGAGGAGCTGACTCGCGGAATAATGGATTCCGGGTGTGTGGCAATTGCCTATGAAACCATCACCGACAAGAACGGGCATTTACCGTTATTGACACCGATGAGTGAGGTGGCCGGGCGTATGGCTATCCAGCAGGGGGCCAAATACCTTGAGAAGGCCCATGGAGGTCGCGGCATTTTACTTGGGGGCGTACCGGGTGTACCACCGGCAACAGTCGTGATCCTCGGTGCGGGCGTGGTTGGAATGAATGCTACAAAGATGGCTGCCGGCCTGGGTAGCCTTGTTTATGTGCTGGATATCAATCTGGAGCGGCTCCGCTATTACAGCGATGTCATGCCATCGAATGTCATTACCATGATGTCAAATAAGGCCAATCTGCGACAGGCACTGACCAATGCGGATCTGGTCGTATCAAGTGTCTTGATACCGGGCCGGAAGGCACCCAAATTGATTACCCGAGAAACTTTGAAGATCATGAAACCGGGGTCCGTGATAGTCGATGTGGCCATCGACCAGGGTGGTTCAACAGAGACCTCCCATGCGACAACCCACCGGGATCCAATATACGAAGTGGATGGAATCGTGCATTACTGTGTGGCCAATATGCCGGGTGCGATGCCGATGACTTCGACCCTCGCCCTGACCAACGCAACCATACCGTACGCGCTTAAGTTGGCCAATAAGGGATATTGTACGGCAATTCAGCAGTTCGAAAGCATTGCTGCAGGTGCGAACATTGTCCTTGGAACGATTACCTACAAGGGAGTCGCCGATGCTTTCGGATTACCGTTTGAACCAGTCTACGAAGTGTTGAAAATTTAGCTTACTCCGGCATGCGGGCGTGAACGAACAAAGGGCGCCCGTCATTTGGATTACTCTGCCTGCCACCCAGGTTATTATCGAAGATCAGGTAGACATCCCGTCCACTAACGGCGACGCCTTCCGCCTGCCCATAGGTTTGTGCGATATAGGCCAGCTCAGGATCGGTTTCGATATGCTTATAGCTCCATGCCGATGTCTCCTGCAAGGAGCCATCAACACGTTCCAGACGGACAACCAGATGTGCGTTGCGGAAGAGTGCGTAGATTGTTCCATCCTCCATGCACATGCCCGAATAGTCAGGAATGCGCAGCAAGGTCAGTGCATTGCTGAAAGGTGACTGTTCGAGAATGGTGGGCGAAATGTATTGAACGCCATTTTCAATTCTGAACTCGACCAGACCACGAGGCTCGCGTTCGACAGCTCCCAGCCAGTGGTTTGGACCCAGCCAGGTGATGCCTTCGAATCCCGCATTGGATTTGGCAAACAATCCGATTTGCGAGGAAGGTTCGCTCAGATCAGGACTGACCCATTTGCATTTGCCGTCCTGGCTCACTTGAAGGATGCGTGAGTTGTATTCCGAGATAAGATAAAAATTGCCTGTTGAATCCACGGTGATGCCTTCCCAGTCCATGGCGTATCCGGGGGGAGGGGTGAATTCGATGAAGGGAACCATTTTCGCCGTTGGCCCGGAGATTTCTACCTTATAGATCGTGGAATCATCCTTGTCGGCAACCGTGAAGAATTCGCCATTCCAAATAACCAGTCCGGATGGTTCCAGGGGTGCTGGCATGTCAACTGCCATCGCCTTGATCAGTCTTAACGGTTCCAAGGAGGGAACCTCCACGGATCTGTTGCCAGGCCAGCAGCCAGATAGAATGAACCCGCCCAGAGCAATTGCTGTAATCAGGGATTTTCTCATTACTTGTTCAGAAATGAACGGATGTTCTCGACGGTGATCGCCATAAGACGTTCGCGTGCCTCAACACTTGCCCACGCGATGTGTGGAGTGATCAGGCAGTTGGGAGCACCCAGCAGGGGATTGTCGTGGCCCATCGGTTCGGCTGAGAGAACATCCAGAGCGGCTCCGCCCAGTTGCCCGGATTCCAAGGCATTGCGCAGGTCGCTTTCATTAATCAATGGACCTCTGGCTGTGTTAATGAGCAATGCACCGGGTTTGCATCGGCTCAGCAATTCGGTATTAACCATTCCAAGGTTGTCCTCCGTTTGTGGACAATGCAGGGAAATGACGTCCGCTTCCTCGAAGATTTCCTCAACAGATTTCCATTCAAATCCATCCCAATCAGGATCGTTTCTTGGTGTACGGGTATTGGCGAGAATACGCATCCCCAAGGCATGGAAAAGGGCAGCTGTTGCCCGTCCAATTTGACCAAACCCGACCATTCCAGCCGTTTTCCCAGCAAGCTCTGTTATCTGGTGATGCCAATAGCAGAATTGCCGACTCTTGACCCAGTCGCCTTCATGCACGGATCGGCTGTAATAGCCGGTCTTGTTGGTGAGCTCAAGGAGCATGGCAACCGCGTGCTGGGCGACAGATTGAGTGCTGTAGGCGGGCACGTTGCGCACCTCAATCCCAAGTTCTTTTGCCGCCACCAGATCGACATTGTTGGTACCGGTCGCCAAAATGCAGATCAGTTTAAGATCAGGCAATTGGCCCAAGACATCCCGCATCAGGACAACCTTGTTCGATAAGATGATTGCCGCACCGGCACATCTTTCGAGTACGGCAGCTTCATCCTTCGGCGTGTAATCGTAGCGGATCAACTCGCCAAAAGAGGCTAATTCTCCCCATGAGGCGTCAGGTAGATCCAGAGTTTCGCTGTCTAAAGCAACCAGTTTACGCATGGGTCTACTCAGTCACTACTGGTGCCAAAATGACAAGAATCAAACCAGCTGGAACAATGATAGCCAGCAGGCGCAATTTGTTCATCGAGTGGAGGGTGATGTCCTCCGGTACACGATGGCCAAACAGGCCGGCAAGAAAGACGAAATTAAGTGCCCATGCCATCTGACCGATAAATGTTCCTGCGGTAAACAGCACCGCAGCTTCCCAGCCGGGTCCTCTTAAGTGAATGCTCATGGTGATCAAGAGGCCTGCCCAAACGGGAAAGCGCCATGGCATAAGCAGGCTTTTCCATGTGCTGGATTTTAATATTCCCCATCGAGATCCCTGAACCACCAATTGGAGTGCTTTCACTCTGGGTGCACGGGCACTCTTGTACGCAAACCAGGCAAGGAACAGAACGGCTGCTCCCCTGAGTACCAGATCCGCAGATTGCCAGAAGCCGGGAAATTGAAACAAAATCAAGCTGGCCAGCAATGCCCATGGAAGTTGTCCCAGTGCTAGCCCCGCCGATGCCGCTATACCACTCCACCAACCGCGGCTGACGGTTAACTGAATGACCCAGATCGTTGCCGGCATGACAGTTGCGGCATACAGCAGACTTAGCCAGATGCCTCCCAGAAATGCGAATTGGATCAGGGTCATTGACTCTATACTGAGAGGGATTCCGAGGATTTGGTCAAAGCCTTGTCACTAGATATGATTAGATTCTGTTTGTTGCTTGAAAATTGGGAGACTTTGAATCACTTCTCCTAGCATGACTATTGATTCGGAAATCCGTAACCATTTGGAGGAAATAACGCGCCGGGCAGGATATCTTTGGAGGTATCTTTGACGTCCCAGCACGTCAGCAGAACATTGCTGAACTGGAAAAGGATATGGCTGTGGAGGGATTCTGGAATAAACAGGAAGCAGCCAATAAAATCGTAACCAAAGTCAGTCACTTAAAGAGCAGCATTCAGCCAATCATAAAATTCAATGCCCGAGTCGATGACTTGAGTGCCCTGATTGAGTTGGTCGAGGATGTGGATGAGGAAGAAGCCGATGAATACATCGTCGAGATTCGTGAATCCATTGCTGTTTTGATGAAGGATCTTGATAAATTGGAGATCCGGAGCTTCCTCAGTGGGAAGATGGACAAGAACAACGCCATCCTTTCCATCAATGCTGGTGCAGGTGGAACAGAATCCTGCGACTGGGCGGACATGCTCTACCGCATGTATGTTCGTTGGGCGGAACGTAATGGTTATCAGGTGGAAACCGACGACATCTCACCCGGTGAAGAAACGGGCATCAGCAGCGCCACAATCCGGATTATCGGTCCCAATGCCTATGGATATGCCAAGGCGGAACGTGGAGTGCACCGGTTAGTGCGTATCAGTCCTTTCGATAGCAACTCGCGGCGACATACGTCGTTTTGTGCTGTGGATGTCATCGCTGAGCTCGATGACGACATCGATATTGAGATAAAGGAAGAGGAATTGCGGGTCGATACCTACCGCGCCTCCGGTAAAGGGGGTCAGCATGTAAATAAAACCGACTCTGCTGTCCGGATAACACACTTACCCAGTAATATTGTTGTGCAGTGCCAGAATGAACGATCACAGCACAAGAATCGTGGAACTGCCATGAAGATGCTGAAATCGCGTCTCTATGAAAAGTATGAGGACGAAAAACGTGCGGAGATGGAAAAGTTCTATGGTACAAAGGGTGAGATCGGATGGGGTAACCAGATTCGCTCCTACGTATTTCAACCCTATCAAATGGTGAAGGACCTGCGGACCGGTGTGGATACTTCGAATATACAACAGGTCATGGACGGTGACTTGAACCGTTTCATATACTCGTGGTTGCGTGCCGGTTGTCCGAAATCCCGGAATAAGGATATTAAGATAGAGGACTAAAGACTAGGGACGAGAGACGATGGACGAGGGATTAATATTTGATGATTTGAAAGCCGCCTTCAGTGAACAGGGTCTGTTCGAGGATAAAACGTGGCGGTTGTCACCGGAGGCATTTCCGCTGACTAAACGCCAGATCAGGGAGATCGAGCAAGTCGGTCAGGCCTGTATGGAGTTTTACCGGGCAACGGAATTATTGTACACTCGATCCCATGAAGGAAAAAGCATTCTCAGAAATGCCGATATAAAGGTACCCTGGGTTGCCGATTATCTTGATCGAGGCAAACCCGATTATCTGATTGAACACGCGCGTTCAAAAGCTGTCAGGAGGAGCCATCCAATGGTGATTCGTCCGGATTTATTGGCCACCAGCGAGGGCTTCGCTTTGACTGAAATCGATTCCGTTCCGGGAGGGATTGGTTTAACCGCTTTCCTTAACCAGCTTTACTCGAGTGAAGCCGGTGTGATTGGCGCTAATGACAAGATAGTGGATGCATTTTTTGATTCCATGAGCTCATTGCGCCCCGACAAGGAGTTACCCTTGATTGGTATTGTTGTTTCGGATGAAGCGCAAACGTATCGACCAGAGATGGAGTGGTTGGCTGAGCGGTTGCAGGAAAAGGGTCGCCGGGTTTATTGTCTGCATCCGGGTGATCTGTTTCCATTGGGTGGTACGATCTGTGCCGACATTGATGGTGATCCCGAAGAGATGGATATTATCTATCGCTTTAGGGAAATGATCGACTTGGACAACATACCGAAAGCGAAGGACAAACTCCAAGAGTAGAAGGAGGG